>PGXR01000249.1 GCA_002839245.1 Spirochaetae bacterium HGW-Spirochaetae-7
CCGCCATGAACGATTCCTGCGTCAGCTCGACGTCGCCGACCATCTTCATGCGCTTCTTGCCTTCCTTCTGCTTCTCGAGGAGCTTGCGCTTGCGCGAGATGTCGCCGCCATAGCACTTGGCCAGCACGTCCTTGCGCAGCGGGTTGACGGTCTCGCGCGCGACGATTGAACCGCCTATTGCGGCCTGGATGCCTATCTTGTACTGCTGCCTGGACATCGAGTCCTTGAGCCTCTCGCAGACCTTCCGTCCGCGCTCCATGGCCGACGGCCGGTATACCAGCTGCGCCAGCGCGTCCACCGGCTTGGAGTTCAGCAGAATGTCCAGCTTCGACAGCTCGGTCGGCCGGTAATCAAGAAGCTCGTAGTCGAAACTGGCGTATCCACGGCTGGTGCTTTTAAGCTTGTCGTAAAAGTCGAAAAGCACCTCGGCGAGGGGCATCTCGAAGGTAAGCTCTACTCGTTTCTCGTCCAGGTGGGTAAAACCGGTCTGCGTGCCGCGCTTGTTCATGCACAGGGTTATGAGGTTCCCGATGTAGGCGAGAGGCGTTATCATCGTCGCCTTGATGTACGGCTCCTCCGCCGCGTCTATCCTCGACGGATCGGGATAATCGGCGGGGTTGTCGATGATGATTACCTCGCCTCCATGGCTCAGGGTCAGGCGGTATCTGACGCTCGGGGCGGTCATGATGATGGCCTGCCCGTATTCCCGCTCGAGCCGCTCCTGGACCACCTCGAGGTGCAGCATGCCCAGGAAGCCGCAACGGAAGCCGAATCCTAGTGCGGCGGAGCTGTCCTTGTCGTATATGAGTGACGCGTCGTTCAACTTGAGCTTCTCCATGGCGACCTTGAGCTCGTCGTAATCGACGGTGTCCATGGGGTAGATGGAACTGTAGACGACCGGCTTGACCTCTCGGAATCCCGGCAGGGCTGCGGCGGCGGGCCGGTCAGCGGCGGTGACGGTATCGCCCACCCTGACATCGGAGACAGTCTTTATCCCCGCTATGAAATAGCCGACGTCGCCAGCCGACAGGTCGTCTGTTTTGGATAGAGCCAGCTTGAAACAGCCGGTCTCCTCGACTTCGTAGTCGGAATCGTTGTTCATGAGCCTGATCTTCATGCCCTGCTTGATGGTGCCGTCGAAGACGCGCATGTGGACGACGACTCCCCGGTACGGGTCGTAATGGCTGTCGAATATCAGCGCGCGGAGGATCGCGTCGGCCGATCCGGACGGACAGGGAATACGGGCGACGATGGCCTCGAACAGCTCGTCGATACCCGTGCCCATCTTGGCCGAGACGCAGAGCGCTTCGTCGCCGTCAAGCCCCAGGTCATGGCTTATCTGGTTCCTCGTGTCGGGTATGTCGGCGGCCGGCATGTCTATCTTGTTGATGACGGGCAGTATTTCGAGGTCGTGCTCGAGCGCCATGTACATGTTCGACAAGGTCTGCGCCTCGACGCCCTGGGTCGCGTCGACGAGGAGTATGGCGCCTTCGCACGAGCTTATTGCCCGCGACACCTCGTACGAGAAGTCCACGTGACCGGGAGTGTCGACGAGGTTGAGGGTATAGTCGAATCCGTCCATGGCGCGGTAAGAGAGGGTCACGGCCTGGCTCTTGATCGTTATGCCCCGCTCGCGTTCTATGTCCATGTTGTCGAGCATCTGTGCCTGCAGCTTGCGCTGGTCGACGAGGTTCGCCCTCTCGATGAAACGGTCGGCGAGCGTCGACTTGCCGTGGTCGATGTGGGCGATAATGCAGAAATTGCGGGTCCTCGAGATGTCGTGCATGACTGGAATGTACCCCGAACAGGCGGCCTTGTTCAATGATGCGCTGGATGAGAGCGACTCCACGACTGTATAATGGACCATGATAGAAACTGAACGGATCCGCCACCTCAACGACCGCCGCGTCACGGCCGGCGCCGGTTTCGTGCTGTACTGGATGCAGGCCGCCCAGCGCGCGATCGACAATCAGGCGCTGTCCCACGCCGCGCTTGAGGCTGACAGGCTCGGGCTTCCCCTTGAGGTCTTGTTCGTGCTTGCCGACTATCCTGCGGCGACGGTTCCCCACTACCGCTGGATGCTCGGGGGTCTCAGGGAATGCTCGTCGACGCTGCGCGATGCCGGAATAGGATTCTCGATAGTCAGGGGTGATCCACTGGCCATGGTGACCAATGCCGCAATTGGCGCCGCGATGGTCGTTTGCGACCGCTCGCCGTCTGGCTGGTCGGTGCGGCTCAGGGCGTCGCTCGCCGCAAGCCTCGACATCCCGGTCGTCGAGGTCGACGGCGAATCCGTCGTGCCGGAAGCCGTCGCGAGCTCCAGGCAGGAATGGTCGGCCAGGACGTTCCGGGGACGGATATCGGGCGCCGTCGATGTGTACGCAACCACGCCGCCGCTTCCCGTACCCGTACCCCGCCGCGCCGCCGGAACCGCCGGCATGGCGGGCGATGACAAGCTCTTCTCGGCGTACGACAGCCCGATGGCGCACGCATACAGTGGTGACCGGTCGCCGCTGCAGTCCTTTGCAGCGGTATCCGGCACGTCGGCGGCCTTGGTACTCCTCGAACGCTTCGTACTCGAACGGCTCGACCGCTATGACGCCGACAGGAACGATCCGACGAAAGACGGCACCAGCGGCTTGTCGCCGTACCTGCACTTCGGCCAGCTGTCGCCGGTCGCCGTGATCCGTGCCGCGAAGACCGCCGGCGGGCCAGGCTACCCCGCCTTCGCCGAGCAAGTGGTCGTCCGCAGGGAACTTTGCCGCAACTACGCCAGGTGGCATCCCCTCGACGTCGACTCATGGGAAGGCATCCCGTCATGGTCACGTTCAACCCTGGAGGCCGCTGCGCGTGACCGCAGGGCCTACGTGTACACGCGGGCCAATTTCGAGGCCTCCCTGACGCATGATGCGTACTGGAACGCGCCACAGGAACAGCTCGTACGCACAGGGACCATACACAACTACATGAGGATGTACTGGGGAAAGATGATGCTCGCCTGGAGCGCATCCCCGAGGGAGGCCTTCGAGACGGCGGTGTACCTTAACGATCGCTACGCCCTCGACGGCCGCGACCCGAACGGCTGGGCGGGCGTGGCGTGGTGTTTCGGCCTCCATGACAGGCCATGGCCGCCTCGGCCCGTGTTCGGCACGGTACGCGCCATGGCGGCTTCGGGCCTCAGGCGGAAATTCGACGCTGACGGCTACGCGGCGACCTGGGCGCCTGACCATTTGCCAAAATCCGCCTTGGAGTCTACTATACCGTGAAGGGAGAACCAATCGATGCTTGATACGCTCGCCTACACGCCCGTGAACGGCGCCAGGACCAATCCGCCCATAACCATCTATGCCCTATCAACATGCGGCTTCTGCAAGAGGGCCATGGCGTACCTGGAGAAGAACGGTTTCGCCTACCGATACATATATGTCGATACCATCCCGCTTGAGACGAAGAACGAGACCAAGCGGACGCTCAAGGAAAAATTCAAGACCGACATCGCTTTTCCGTTCGCCACGGTCGGGGAATCCGACCATCTCGTCGGCTTCATCGAGGCCGACTCGATAGTAATGCTGTCGGCGCTTACAGGCACCGGCCCCAAGTCGATGGTCATAAGCTCGATCGAGCAT
>PGXR01000250.1:0-3609 GCA_002839245.1 Spirochaetae bacterium HGW-Spirochaetae-7
CGAGCGAACCGCCGATCCTGCAGCCCGCCCCGAAATCGCCGACTTCGCCGTGCACGACGCACCTGAGCAACGCCAGGGGCGCGCCTATCGGCGCCAGCGTCGCTTCCCGGTCGCGCCTGGGCACCGTCGCCGCAAGAGCGCGCGCGAAATCCAGCTCGGCGGGCGTCGGCTTCGGCAGGGGCATGCCGCCCATCACCGCGGCCATCCTGTCGTGTATCGCGTCGTTCGGGATGAAGTCGCACTTCCCGTGGGTGATCTCGCGGGCAACCCTGGTCTCGGTCATGATGGCGGCGCCCCTGGCGACCTTGAGCACCCTGGCAGTCACCCGGCGCAGCGCATCGGCCGTCGGAGCCCGCAGGTACAGGGTCGTGGCGGCGTGCTCCGGCACGATGTTCGGCCTGGCTCCACCGTCGGAAATGATGTAGTGGATCAGGGTACCGCGTTCGACGTGCTCCCTCAGGAATTCGAGCCCGATATTGAGGATCTGCACCCCGTCGAGGGCAGACCGTCCCGCGTGGGGAGCCATGCCTGCGTGGCTCGCCCTGCCGGTGAAGCGGAACACCATCGCGATGTTCGCGCTGGTCGTGTAGCGGTGCGGCGTGTTGACGTCGGCCGGGTGCCAGGTCAACGCAGCGTCCGCGTCGTCGAAGCGTCCAGCCTTGACGAGGGGGATGCGTCCGAGGCCCTCCTCGGCGGGGCAGCCGTAGTACCTCACCGTCCCGGGCAGGCGCGCCATGGCCAGCGCCACCGCAAGCGCCTCTGCGGCTGCCAGCGCCCCCATGCCGAGCAGGTTGTGCCCGCATGCATGGCCTGCCGCTCCGGGCACCCTGGCCTCCTGCGTGGCCGAGCAGGTCTGCGACATTCCGGGCAAGGCGTCGTACTCGCCCATGATCGCGATGACGGGGCGCCCATTCCCTTTCTCGGCCATGAACGAGTACGCCATCTCCGGGAACTCGGCGATGGTGAAACCGGACGCCTCCAGCCGTTCCCGATGGATGGCCGAGGATCGTTTCTCCTCGTAGGACTTCTCCGGGTTCTCCCAGATGTCGAGCGCAAGCGCATCGAACTCGCCGGCACGGTCCTCGATGTAGTCATGGATGGATGAAGGCATGGCTGTCCCCCGGTTGCGCTTCGCGCCCGCAAATGAATACAGCCCGTCCAAAGGACGGGCTGCAAGATACTTTCAAGCCGAGACCGAGAATCGAACTCGGTACCTGCGCATTACGAGTGCGCCGCTCTGCCAAGTGAGCTATCTCGGCGATTCGGGCGAGAATATACCCAAACAAGACAGTTTGGGCAAGGGCTCGATGCCGGGAGCCTATTTCTTGCTTAGTTCATCGAAGCTTGCATTTCGGCGACTAACACCACCGCCCCTTGTATGGCTGGTCTCGAGCAACCGCTCCTGGCGGTGTCGAATATTGAAAGATGCAAGCTTCGATGAACCAATTATTTCTTGCGCTTCGAATTGACGAACCGGATGAAGTCGTTGATGTTCTTGACGACGATGTGGTCCGCGTACAGTTCGACGCGGCGCTGGTTGGAGAAATGGCCTAGCAGGCTCTGCACCTCGGCAGGGTTCATGCCCGCCCAGTGGGCCACGTCGTCAACCGTCACCTTGAACTCGCGCTTGTCGCCGCCGATATCCCCCTGGTTCATCGAGCCCTGCGTTTCGTCGAGCATGAGGAACACGTCGGCGATCTTGGCTTGCGGATCATCCAGGGTCAGGATCATGAAGCGCCGCTTCTGGTCGTAGATGCGCTTGGTAAAGACTTTGAGGAGCCTGAGGGCGATCTGGGGGTTTCCCATCATCAATATCTCGAAGTTCGCGCGGTTGAACTCGAGTACCTTGACCGTCTCTTCGGCTATCGCCGTCGCCGAGCGGGGAGCACCTTCGAGTATGGCCATCTCCCCGAAAATCTCGGGCGCCGAGAGGATGTCTATGTTCTTCTCGATGTCGCCGACTATCTTGGTGATGCGGACGCGCCCGGCCTGAATCAGGTAGAAGCTGTCCCCCGGTTCGTATTCGGAGAAGATGAGCTCGCCCTCATGGTAGGTACGCGCGAAGCGGCTGAAACCGGCTAGGTCGGCCATGGTCAGGCTCCTCCCATCGCGTTCAGTGCTTTCTTGGCCTTGATGCGGGCGCTCGAATCGTCGTCGCCCGGCATCGACAGCACCTTGGTGAAGAAGGCCTTTGCCCTGGCCTTGTCGCCTTTCCTGTCCCAGGACTGTCCCATGATGTAGAGGATGTCGCCCATGTCCGGATGCTTGGGAGCGTTCTGGACGATTGCGGTGAAATGCTTGATGGACAGGTCCCACTGACCGAGGGCGAACAGGCACCGCCCCATGTCGAACTCTGCCTTGGCGACGTATTCCGATTCCTCACCCAGGTCGACGATGCGCTTGAGGTTTTTGAGCGCGTCCTGGTACTTCTCCTGGGAGAAGAGGCTCACGGCGTTGTAGTACTCCTTGGCGACGTCCGACAGGCCGGCGCCATCGGTCGGCCTGATCTGCGCGGAGGCGGCCTTCGGGGGCGCTTCCGCGGTAATATCCTGCCTCGACTGGTTAGCCGCCTGCGTTGAAGCCTGCGCCGACGCCTGAGAACCTACCAACGGGGCGGGACCCTTGCCGTCACCATACCTGGCCAGGGCGGCTTCCGCCGATTCAAGGTATCGCCCTGCCGGCTCTGCCATCTTGCCGGCGGGGTAGTATGTCAGGTAACGGCCGAGAACATAGCGGGCCTGGGAATACATCCTGTTGCGCAGGTAATACTCACCTGTCTTGAATAGTCCGATCTCGGCATTGACCGCGGTCGGGTTCTCCATCAGGTTCTCGACCTGCTTGTGGATGTGCCTGAGCTGGTTTGAAAACACCTTGAGCATCTTGATGATGATCCTGGTGTTCGACATCGAGAAGGCTTCGAATTCGGGCACCGTGAAGGCGAGGACGTTGGCGTCCTCCAGCACGACAGCGTTCTCCTCGCGCGGATACCGGCCCAGGGCGCTCTTGACTCCGAAAAATTCACCCGTCTGGATGATCTCGCGGATCAGCTTGCCCGTTTCGATGTCGTTGTAATTGAGGCTCACCTTGCCCCGCTGGAGGACGAATATTTTATCCCCCTGGTCACCCTGGAAGTATATGACGGAATTGGCGCGGTACGTCCCTACCTTGGGCATCGTTTCCTCATTGCTTCTGTATTACGGCGAAGGCGCGTGCCGACTATCCGCCAGTACATTATAATACACATCCTTCGTTCAAGCCATGCCGATCATCAACAATCGAAAGGCATGTAGTCGAGGCGCTTCTTGAAGCCGACGGCTTCGCGGATCGCGCGGTAGAGGCTAGCCGGGGCCCCGCGGGCGAACAAGCGGCGGCCGCCTACCTCGACGCTCTCGTAGGCAGATCCGTCCGGCACGATTTCCCCGAAACGCTCTTCTGCGATGACGGGTATCCCGTCGACGGACAGGAACTCGATATCCTCCATGTTCGCCTGGGCGAGGTTTTCGTAAGGGTCAGCATGCTTGGCCTTGAGGACGAGGACGTCGGCGTTCATTCCGGGCTCCAGCGCCCCGATACGGTCAGCCATGCGGAACGCCTTGGCGGGATTGGCGG
>PGXR01000250.1:3671-6573 GCA_002839245.1 Spirochaetae bacterium HGW-Spirochaetae-7
TCCTCGCCGTACATGTCCCTGAATACCTCGCGCGCGTACTTCATTTCCGCCAGCAGGTTCACCGAGCCGGTCGCTGTCGAGTCGGTACCGATCGCGACGTTTATGCCGGCCTTGAGAATTTTCCTGATCTTGCAGGTTACGTTGAACATGAAGAAGTTTGAGGCGGGGCACCATGAAACCGATGCGCCGGCCTTGGCGGTCTTCTTGATGTCATCGTCCGAGAACCCGATGCAATGGATGAAGACGTCATGCTCGTCAAGGCAACCGAGACGCTCGAGTATGCCGATGCCATCCTGGGCCTCGGGATCGAATCCTTCCTCGAGGTGGGTGATGTACGGCCAGTCGTGTTCCAGGGCCCGCGCGTGCTCGATCTCGATGCCGTCCCCCCAGTGCAGGTCGTACGAGGAACACTCGTGGGACAGGCAGTACTGCTCGATGACGCGTATCGGGAGGCGGGAAAGGTACGCGGCGTTTATCTCGTGGGGGAAGTGGTCGTTGGCGGTTCCTACGCCGGAGAACATGTTCTTGTAGGAGGACAGCTGGTACATCTGTTCGACGGTAATGTTCGACCTTTCCTCGAAAACCGGCGACGACTTGAGGTCGGCGTCCCAGTACGACCAGTTGCTGTAGAAGCGGTCTTCCTTGGGCCCGACGCGCGGCAGGTAGTTGCCCCTGAAATGGTCGTGTATGTTTATCAAGGCAGGATATATGAATGAAGTGCCGCCAAGGTCGAATTCCGGCCCGGACTGGCGGCCGGTCGAGAGCTTCTGGCCATGTACCGAAACGGAACCGCGACTCTGTATGCTTGCGCCGCTCGCTATGTCGGCGTTCTTCATGGTATAATCGGTCACTGTAATCCATCCTTGCCTGGGAGGATACCACCCGCGCGCCCGCGGGAAAAGCTCCGCCACCAGTACGTGTTCGGTTCCTATTATATTTCGGCCTTAAAAGGAAAAATATTGACAAAGAACGACGATCCAGCCGCTGCCGGTCGCGATAAAACCTTCAACAGACCCTTTTCAATGTACAAAGCAGTGTCCATAAGCTAGAATTATAATGGCAAAATTCAATATACGATGCATATAAAAACGCCGATACCGGCGATTCAACGGAGCAGTCCTGCATGATCAATATTCGAGAATATGAGTTGTTATCGCTTGAAACCGGCGCATACCGTGACATCGAACTTGACATCCTCAAGGAGACTCTCGCCGCATGGAAGGAAAGTCCAGGCGCTCCCTTTGAACTGATAGAATTGCGGGACGGTACCGTATTGGCGGGGTTCTGCCTGTACTACAAGGCCCCGAACACCGAGTACACGTTCGACGTGCATACGATCGTCGTCGGTCGCGACTACAGGAACAAGGCCGTAGGACCCAGGCTAATCGAACTGCTCGAGGAGCGCCTCCTGGCTTGCAGGCTGTACGCCGTCATCCGCGTCGAGACATCGAAGGTCAAGGAAAGCGCAATCGGCGACTCGTTCTTCCAGTCCGACGGCTTCCAGACGATAGGCCATATCCCCAGTTTCTATGACGCCGAGAACGACTACTACATTTACGTCAAGGCGGTTTCCGGCGCCAAGCCCAGGCATCCCGAAGAGGAGCATCCGCAACAATGACCATAGCGGCCATCGAAGCGGGCGGGACCAAATTCGTGCTCGGCATTCTAGAAAGCGAACCTGGTCGAAAGACTCCGTCCATCCTCTCCAAAACCAGGATACCGACCGGCGATCCGGAATCGACGATACTGGCAGCGGCCGCCTGGTTTGAAAGTGCGTTCAACGAATACGGCCGGGCCGGGTCGCTCGGCGTCGCGTCATTCGGCCCCCTTGCCGGCAGGCACGGCCAACCTTCATGGGGCAGGATCGGTCCGACGCCGAAACCCGGCTGGACCGGCTTCGACCTTCCCGGGGCTCTCCGGTCGGCGCTGGGCATGGCCCCGGTCATCGATACCGACGTCAACGCCGCGGCGCTCGCCGAGGGGTTATGGGGCGCGTCGCGCGGACTTTCAGACCACGTCTACGTAACCGTTGGCACGGGCATAGGCGGCGGCGTGGTGTCAAACGGCAGGCTCCTGCACGGCGCAGGACACCCTGAAACCGGGCACGTGCCGGTGCCGCGCGAACCGGACGACGACTACCCCGGCCGTTGCCCATTCCACGGCTCGTGCCTCGAAGGCATGGCCTCAGGCCCTGCGCTGGCCGAACGTTGGGATGCGGCTGCGGAAACCCTGGGCGCGGGACACCCGGCCTGGGACCTCGAAGCTCGCTACCTCGCCTCCGGCTTCCTGCCGCTGGTCCACGTCCTCGCTACCCAGCGCATCGTGCTCGGCGGCGGACTGGGCTCCGCGCCGGGACTGATAGAACTGGTTCGCGTCCACCTTTCCAGGCGCCTCGCTGGCTACGCTCCCCGTCTCGACGAACCCGGCGCAATGGAAACGTTCATCGTCCCGCCGGGACTCGGCGGAGATGCGGGCCTCCTCGGGGCGGCAGCGTTGGCCATGGGCCTGGCAACGAAGCGCCAGCTGGGCTCCAGGCTTCGGGCTCTATGACGGAAGCCACATTCCGCGAGCTCGCCCGGTTCCATCGGCTCCGCATCGATGCCCCGCCAGATAACCGGGGAAACCCTCGCAACGCGGCAGCAGTTTCGCTATGATGTCTCTGTGGACCGCAAGGGGGACAAAATGAAACGTCGATTGTTGCCGAATGTCAGCATTCTCGGAAAACTGGCCATATTGAGCGTATTGATGATCGCGGCGTTCATCTTGCAGTTCTACTTCAGCAAGAGCGGCCTGTCCCGCCTGTCGGAAACAATAGACGATTACCAGAATGTCCAGGTCGCCATGGCCACTTCCAGCTCCAACCTGTCGACCAGCGTCTATGATATGCAGATAAATCTATACA
>PGXR01000251.1 GCA_002839245.1 Spirochaetae bacterium HGW-Spirochaetae-7
CGACTCACGCCTTCGAGGATGTGGCAGAACTCGTGCTCGGTATATTCGATGCGCCAGGCGCCCGGCTCGCTCTCCCAGATGCCTGAGAAGAATTTGCCGTCCGGCGAGGTGTAGAGGTTCCAGACGCGGTTCTCGGGCTTGCCCGAGAGGAGGCGGGCGGGATCGGGCGCGCCCTTCTCGGGGGCAAGCTCCGTGATGTCGAAGGGGACCGGCAAGGCCGTCATTTGAGCATTTCCTCAGTTCCGTTTTTTCCAGCCTAACATGGCGGTTTTTCTGGCCGGAAGCTTGCTTCGTTCGAGGGACCATATAACCGGCAGTCCCGAAACAGGACAAATCCTGCCCGGGCCGTGTCAGGAGCGAACGATGAGTATTTCGAGCGAGGAAACCTTCGAGCAACCGGCGGCTTTCGCCAGGCGCGACCTCCGCGCCCGCCTGCCCGGTTCCATAGCGGCCAGGGACCCCATGTACCGCCGCTCGGGCGCCAGCTACGACCTCAAGAGCATCCGCGAGTACCAGAGCTTCGACGACCCGCGCTCGATAGACTGGCGGCTCTATGGCCGCAGCGACCGCGCGTTCGTCAAGGAATTCTACGACGAGGCCGACGACGAGGTGGCTTTCCTGGTCGATTCGTCGGCCAGTATGGCCTGCGCCCCGGTCGACGAGTATCGGGCCTTCATAGGATCGCTGGCCTACATCCTTCTGGCGCTCGGCCTTGGCGTGAGGCTCTGGACCTATTCGGGTAGCCTGTCGAGGCGGGGAGCCGCCGCCAGGAACCGCGCTGGCTACGCGACGGTCAGCGGCATCCTCTCGACGCTGTCATTCGAAGGCCGGACCGACACGGCCCGGGCATGGGCCCAATGGCGGGCGCGGGGTCCGCAGCGCCGCGTCTTCGTCTTTTCCGACTTCCACGAACACGGACTGACGTTGCGGGCTCCACCATCCGGTTCCCTGTTCATGATACGCTACCGGACGCCCTTCTCCAGCCTGGCCGAGCCCGGCGGCGAGACCGAAGTGACCGACCCCGAGACGGAAGCGGTCGTCGTCGTGCCATGGAGCCAGTCCGACGAGGCAGCCTGGTTAGTCGCCGAGGCGTTCCGCGATACCAGGCTCGCTTCTGCCCCGCGTACGTTCTTCCGCCGCCTGGAAGCGGGGAGCCCCCGGGCGCCAGTCTACTGGCAGATCCTCGAGAGGCTCTATGGCTGATCCCGCCGGGCTCTCCGTCGCCATCGGGCCGATCGCGGCCCTCCTCGTTCCTGTCGTGGCCATGCTGTTCGTAGCGCTTCGCCTGCGCAGGCGGGTGCGCTATCCGCACGGCCTCCTGTCGCCCCGCGATGGCCGGTCTCCCGCGGCCCTCCTTTTCAGGACGCTCAGGCTGTACGGCGATGCGGTCGTGGACGCGGCCTGTGCCGTCCTGATCGGCCTCGTCATCGCGGGCTATCCGAGGCCGGCTCCGCGCCGGGGTCGGGCAGTGGTCCTGGACGCGTCGCTGTCGATGCTCTCGGGCCTGCGCGGCGACAGGCCGCTGGACGAGGCCACCAGGCTTCTGTTCACCGATGGCTCGCTGCGAGGATCGACGTTGTTTACGCTCGGCTTCGATCCGTCGAGGGGCAGACCGATCATGCGCGACGTGACCAGGCAATGGAAGGATTCGACCAACCCTCAGGCCTTCGCGGCGGCCCTTGAGTCGTCGGAAGCGTTCCTGTCGGCTGATTTCACTATCGTCACCGACCTGGGCAGGCGTGGCTACGGCCCGATAACGCTAGTCACCGACGACCAGTCGGTAGAGGGAGCTGGGCTGGACGTACTGAAGCTATCGGCGAGGCCCGCCGGCTACCTCTACCCCGCATCGGCCGCCTGGGACGAAGCGGCCGACCGAAGCGTCGTCCGTTTCGTATCGGCCGGCGGGGCGGCGATCATGGCGCTGTGGCGGGTGTCGGACTCGGGCGAGCTCTCGCGGGCCAAGAGCGAGGACTGGACTATCGCGTCGACCCCGTCCGGTTTCGAGCTATCCTTCCCGGAACCCGGGCTGTGGGCCGTCCAGTGGTACGGCCATGTCCTGCCCTTCGAGGCTCCAGGTCGCCCCGGGTCGCTCGTCGCCGAGGGAGACTTCGCCCGGCGCATCGTAACGGCGCTCGCGCCAGCCGCAGGCAACGCACCGTACGCGAAGGAAGCACGGAGCATACGATCCGCGGGCAGCCCCGTCGTACGCGAGCGGACCGGAGCGGACACGCCTGGCTCGCTGTCGGTGGCGCGAGTCGAGCGCGAATTGTACGTGATGCCACCGCGGCTGACGCTTGGCGAGGCTGTCGCGGCCGGACTCGACCGGGAGGCCGACCTTGCCCTCGGCCCGGCCGCGCTATCCACGAAGGAAGCCGCGATACCGTTCTGGTTGCTCAGGGCGGCTTCGGGCGAAAAGGCAGGCGTCCGGGAGTCCTTTGCCAGATCGCGTCCCTGGATAAGACAAAAGCCGGTTCGCGTAGGCGACGGCTACCTGTCCCCTGGTTCAGGCGCCGCGGGTCCAGGCTTCACCATAGCGCCGGTCGGCGAATACGCCTCGACCAGCCGCCGGTCCGTCATCGACGCGGGATCCCCGCCCGACAGGCGCTTCCTCGTCGCGCTAGCGCTCGCGGCCCTCTACGCCCTCAAGCTCGTCATCGCGCGACGCTCACGCGGATCCTCTCCGACGACCCTTCATGAACCGGCGCTTCGCGAACCTTGATAGCGTTCGACGAAGTCGAGCTTGAGCGATCGGAGTTTCGGACTGATCGCGACCTTGTACAGATGCGGGTTGAGGAAGCGCAGGTAGGTATGGTCGAAGGAGCTCATGGCCTTGATCCGCCTGGCGCGAATATCGTCCACGCTCGCCGCCTTGCCGAGCCTGTGGCCGCCCTCCATGACCTTGACGAGCATACTCTTGATGGCGCCGCACGGCATCCAGGTAAAACGCCGGGTATCGAGTGACGGGTGATGGAAGGTAGCCGGCTTCCCTGGCTCGATCGTGTCGTCCTGCAGCGTTATCACGTCGGCCACGGCTGAACCGACTTCATCGTAAAGCCTGTATAGTTCCTTGACTCCGGGGTTTGTCGACTTTTCAGGGTTGTCCGAGAACTTCATGGTCGGCGCCATGGCGCCCGCCCTCTCAACGGCGGCGAGCTTGTAGACGCCGGTGAACGAGGCCTCGTTCCCGCCGGTTACCAGGTTCGTACCAACGCCCCAGATGTCGACCGGCGCGTTTCCGGAGACGAGCGTCTCGATTATTTCCTCGTCAAGCTCGTTGGAGACGACGATGAAGGCGTCCTTGAGTCCCGCCTCGTCGAGACCCGCCCTCACCTTGCGCGACAGGTAATCGATGTCGCCAGAATCGAGCCTCACGCCGAATCGCTTGCCCGCGGCGGCCAGGCGCTTGCCCACCTTGATGGCGTTCTGGAGGCCGGACTCGAGGGTATCGAAGGTATCGATGAGGAGGGTCGTCCCGTCCGGATACATGTCGGCGTATGCCTCGAACGATTCGAGCTCCGATGGAAAGGCCATGATCCAGCTGTGCGCCATCGTGCCCATGGCCGGTATCCCCAGTTCCGAGGCCGCCAGCG
>PGXR01000252.1 GCA_002839245.1 Spirochaetae bacterium HGW-Spirochaetae-7
AAGCTTCAGCTGTTCGGGAGCCTTCAAACGGGAGTCACGCACCCCTTCAAGCGCTTGGGACATGGCGAATATCCCAATGAGAATCGGTAAAAGCTCGAACCCTGTAAGCAGATTCAGGGTGCCGAAACTGAAACGAGGCACGCTGGTGATGGGGTCGATCCCAACCGTTGAGATAAGCAGGCCGATACAACCGGCGAACAACCCTTTGATCAAAGACTTGCCTGCGACATAGGAGATCATGGTCAGGCCATACACACCCAGCAGCACATATTCCGGCGGTCCAAAACGAACCGCGATCTTCGCGATTTGTGGAGCGAGGAAAGACAGAATCAGCGCGCCGATCAAACCACCGATTGCGGAAGCGATGGTAGCGATAGCGATCGCCTTCCCTGCCTGTCCGCTTTGCGCCATCGGATACCCATCCAGAATAGTCGCTCCGGCAGCCGGAGTCCCCGGTGTCTTCAACAGGATCGCCGATACCGACCCCCCATAGATTCCGCCGGCGAATATTCCGATAAGCAACGAAAGCCCGATACTAGGAGAGACATAATAAGTAAGCGGAATAAGCAGAGCGATTCCCATGGTGGCAGTCAGTCCAGGGAGCACTCCGATGATGATGCCCAGAACGACTCCAGCAAGGAGGGCAGGCGCTGCCATGGTAGTGAACAATTGCGTGAAACCGTTTAATAGAAACCCAAGCATACAACCTCCCAATCAACCGAACAACGAGCCATCCGGCAACGGCACACCAAGCAGAACCTGGAATGCGGTGAATAGGAAGGCAGTGCCCAATACCGTGATCACCACTACAGGAAGAGGCTTGCGGTACTCAAGCAGATACAACATCGCAGGAATCAGCAGCACCGTGGCGATGAGGAACCCTAAAAATAAAAGCAGCAGGAAATACAAGACCAGCAGGATGACCGCGCTCAATACCCGGTATTCCCGAATCAGGATATTGAACACACTCCCTACTCTTTCCTCTTGGATACCCTCTGGTTCCACATGCTCAGTGGACTTGGACAGCTGCAAGCGCTTTACCGCACCGAACATATTCACCAAGGCGAACACCACCAGGATCCCACCGATGAGCAGGGGAAAAGTCCTTGCCCCGAGGATAGTCCCTTCTAGGAAATCATAGTCATGTGAAGCCACATACATACCGAAAGCCACACCACAGAAGAGCAGGTTCATCCCGATCTCAAGCATCGCTTTGTTTTTATCCCGCATATTGCATCCTTTCCTTAACAGTCCGCACCATCATGACCACCAGATGTCGCAGACCACAGAGCGCTCTAGGAGAGCTGCCTCTCCCAGAGCATCATATCATATGATTATTTGATCTTGAGCAGACTTTCCAATACTGGAGCCAGTGCCGCGGCAGTCGCATCGGTCAGCTTATAGTAGTCGGCCGTGTTGCGGTAGTCGATGCCAAGACCCATCTTGGAGATCAGACTGATGAACTCAGGTTCTTCCATCATGGCTTTGAAACCATCATGCAGGATCTTCACGCGGTCTTCGGGAATCCCAACGGGACCACCAAGACCTCTGAACGTGTTGACGACCACATCATATCCTTGCTCTTTGGCGGTGGGCACATTCGGGAAGATGTCCATGCGGCGTTCGCCGAACACAGCTAGGATCTTCATCTCTCCAGCGCGGACCTGGGCGGAGACTTCAGCACCGCTTACAGTCACCGCGTCGATGTTTTTACCAAGAACGCTGGCAATCGCATCAGCTGCGCCGTTGAAGGGCACATACACATACTGGGTATCGGTCTTCAGCGCCAGAGATGCTGCGGCGAGGTGCCAGAGCATACCAGTGCCAGAGTGGCCGATCTTGATCTTGCCAGGGTTCGCCTTAGCATACGCCACGAACTCGGCAAGGGTGTTCCAGGGCGCATCGGCTTTGACCGTGAGCGCCGACGGGTCGGTGTTCAGGTTCATGATGCGGGTGAAATTCGAGAAGTCGAACGGGTAGATCCCTTGGTCCTTGAGGAAGCTCAGCTCCACAGGGAGAATCGCCAAGGTGTAGCCATCGGCAGCGGCCTTGATGGTCTCGCCGAGACCCAACGCCCCAGTCCCACCCGGTTTGTTCTCCACGATCACAGGTACTCCAAGATGCTTCTCACCGCTCTTCGCAAGAGCACGGGCGATAGCATCCGTTCCACCACCGGCCGACCAGGGCACGATCAGTTTGATCGGTTGGGTCGGGAACTTTTCCGCAGCTTCCGCGGCACCTTGTGCGAACACCAACGAAGTCAGTGTCATCAGCACAACCAACAATACGATAATCCTCTTCATCCTTTCCTCCTTAGAGTATCCCAATCGCCGTCAGCACTTCCTTAAGCTCCTGCACCTCGGCGTCGGTAATATTCTCCAATGGTTCACGTACGACTCCACCCGGTAGCCCCACCAGCTCCATCGCCTTTTTCAGGATGGACTGGTAGACCGCGGTGGCCTTTCCTCCCAGCTCCTGCCCCAGCACCGTGGGAATGCTCCTACGGGCGACGCATCGGCCGACGAACTGCTGATAAGGGATCAGCTTGTCAAGCTGCCCCTTCATAGCCACATAGTCCCGCTTGACCGCCGCGTCATAGATGGCGAAGGCGATCTCAGGCGCGAAGCAGACCAGCTCGGTGACGAACGCGGGGCACCCGAGCGGCGCCTCGAACAGATAGGTCAGATGCCCGATCCCGCACGCGATCACCATGTCGGCCGGGTCCACCGCATGCCGCATCCAGTAGTAGTTCTCGATGCTGACCGTGTTCTCCTTCACCCCGATGATGTTGGGCACCTTGGACAGGCGCTGCATCAGCTGCGGCGGAATGGCCACCTTCGAGGTGGTCGGGTTGTCGTAGACCATCACCCCGATGTCCAGCTGCTCCGCGATCATCGAGAAGTGCCGGTACAGCCCCTCCTCGGTCACATGCAGGTAGAAGGGGTTGGTGATCATCGCCAGGTCTATGCCCAGGTCCTGCGCACGCCTGCTCATCGAGATGGACAGCCGCGTCGCCGCCCGCCCGGTACCCGCGATCACGGGCACCACCCCGCCCACCGTGTCCACCACCACCTTGATCATGTCGGCCGACTCGTCGTCGGTCATGGCGTAGAACTCGGAGGTGCTGCCGGCGATCATGATGCAGCCGTCGCGTCCCCTCATCGTGTCCCGCGCGTATTCGGCCGCAACCCGCATCGCGCCCAGGTCAAGGTCGCCGTTCCTATCGAAATGGGTGGGGAACAAGGCCAGCGGGCCCTTGATCCTCTTGATCATCTCCTGTGGTTTGAGTCCCATGCCTTGCTCCTATTTGAGGGCGCCGACCTTGATCAGCATCGCGCGCACGTTGGCCACTTCTTCCTCGGTCCCTGGCAACAGCGGCTGCCGTGGATAGCCCGCCGGATACCCCAGCATGCGCATCGCGTCCTTGATCAGGCACACCGGGTTGGTCCGTCCACCCTGTCCCATCACGCGGTACAGCGGGAACAGCCTGCGTTGGATCACCGACGCCTCGCGCACCTTACCCGCCAGCAGGCATTCGATCATCTCCCGGATCTGGTCGCCGGCCAC
>PGXR01000253.1 GCA_002839245.1 Spirochaetae bacterium HGW-Spirochaetae-7
GTAGGTCCCGGGCTGGCCGGGGGTCATCGGCGTGAACGCCGGCTCGCCCGCGCCGAGCAGGATCTCGTCGACCAGCTTCTTGCGGTTGATAAGCCAGTTGAGGGCGTAGCGGACCTCGCGGATGGCAAACGGATTGAACTCCGTAACGCCGTCTGTCTTGGTCCATGTGTACGGTGCCTTGTTGGGAATCGGGTTCAGCAACAGCGACCACGACCCCGACGGCACCGCGTAGATGTCGAGCTTGGCCTTGTCGGCCTCGCTGAGCGTCCGGAGGATGGCCGGCGGTACTGCCTGGAAGAATACGTCGGCTTTGCCCTCGACGATATCTTTCATGGCAAGTGTCTGGTCCATGCGGACCTCGTAGATGACCTTGTCGACGATCGGGCCATTCTTGACCTGGGCGGTAGCGGCGGCCGCTACGCACAGGGTGATAGCCAAGGCGATATATGCCTTCTTCATGTAAAACCTCCTTACATGAGGACAGAAAAGATTGCACATTGTGTAGCATCAATCTGGTTTTGTAAAGAATCGACTTCACGGTATGGGCTGTTTTTCTATGAATTCTGATATTTTAGTAAATTATGATTTTACATATAGTTACATCACTATCTATAGAAACATCCTGAAGCGTTGGCCGACCCCAGAAGGCCGGCCCGAGCCTCCTCAGTACTTGAACGAGCTCTCCCCGATGAACTCGCGCACGATGCTGTCCTGGGGCACGAACTGCGCCGGTATCGGCGCGAAGAACGCCAGGAAGTTGAGGAGGCGCTTGGCTTCGCAGTATTCGCTGTCCATCGGCTTTACCGAACGCAGTATGGGTTCGGCATAGACCTTCAGCACGCCCAGTTCATAGTCGAGCGCGGAGTTGAGCGCGGCGTCCGCCCCGTTCTGGTACGGGAAGATGTGGAGCCGCTCTCCACGCTGGACACTCGGCCACATCCTGATGGTCTCGAGCGCGGAGCGGCCGCGGAACTGGTTGTCGCGTACCATGCGCCGTATCAGCCTGTTGTCGGTCGTCGAGATGCGGTTGTGCTCGTCAAGGTTGATCTGCGTCAGCGCCGAGACATAGATCTTGAACTTCTGCTCCTTGGGAATGCGCGGAGTCAGGCGGTCGTTGAGGCCGTGGATGCCTTCCATGATGAGGATGGTACGTTCGCCGAGGCGAATCTTCCTGCCTGAGGCCCTCCGCTCGCCCGACTTGAAGTCGAAGGCAGGCAATTCTACTTCCTTGCCCGCGAACAGCTCGACGAGCTGCTCGTTCAGGTAGTCGACGTCCAGGGCTTCGAGGCACTCGAAGTCGGGCTCGCCGTCCTGGTCGAGGGGAGTCTTCGTGCGGTCGACGAAGTAGTCGTCCAGGCCTATCACCATGGGTTCCAGGCCCAGCACCCGCAGCTGTATCGACAGTTTTTTGGATGTCGTCGTCTTGCCGGAACTGGAAGGACCGGCTATCAGCACTACCCTGGCCGCGTCGCGCCTCGCGGCCACCTGGTCGGCGATCCCGGCCACGTTCTTGTTCATGAGCGATTCGGCGATGGTTATGTAATCCTTTATCCGTTTCGGCGCGTTGATCCTGTTGAGGGCGCCGACGCTCGAGACCCCGAGCACGCCGGAGCGGAGCCTGGCGGCGTCGGTAATCTCGTACAGCAGCGGATCGTCCTGGAATTCGGGGATCGTGCCCGGGCTCTCCTTCCGCGGATAGCGGAGGAGGAAACCTTCGTCGTAGGGGCGTAGTTCGAAGGTCCCGAGGACTCCGGTGGACGGAACGAGCGGCGTAACGTGGAGGTCGCGGAAGCCGGCGCATTCGTTGAGGGCTATGCGCGGCTCGTTTGTCAGCTCGAGGAGGAGGAGCGTGTCTTCCTGGTCGTTCTCCGAGAACAGGCGTATGGCGTCCTCGTAACTCCACCACTCCATTGAAATCGGTATGTCCCTGGCGACCAGCCCGCGCATCCTCCCGTCGAGGGCTGCGATGTCGGCCTTGGTCACCGGTCCGTCGGCGAATCGATGGTAGAAGCCGTAGCCTATGGCCTGCCCGACGATGAGGTCCCGCCCGGGGAATAGCTCGCGGAAGGCGATTGCAGCGAGGAAGCACAGCGATCGGCGGTATGAGAACGCGCCCTGCGGCGAGTCTATGAGCACCGGCTCGATGGCACAATTGGTCAGGATGGGAGTATCGAGGGATTGCAGTTCGTTATTGACGAGCACCGCGGCGAGCGGCTGTGAAAGGACGCCGAAGCCTCCCGTGGCCTCCGATACCTTGATTCCGGACGGGAACGCGACAGACTTGCCCGAGGGATAGCGTATTGTCACCTGATGCATGGTTACTCCTTCTGCCTGCGGCGGACGGATGTACATTCCGGCAGCACGGCAATAGTATAGAGCAAACCAAAGCGGGAGCGCCATGGATTCGACGACAGTTGCATTGCCTCCATGGCTCGAAGCCTTCATGTCGCCGCGGGCGGACAGGAGCGCCGAGCTGGTACGCGTTCTGTCCGCCGGGGGCGTGAAATGCCGCCTCATGGAGATAGCGGGCGGACGCTTCGTCGTAGCCTGGCCAAGGGGCGGCGTCAACGACCCCCTCTACCGGGTGAAGGTCGTGACCGCCCACCACGACAGGGTGCCGGGAACCCCTGGCGCCCTCGACAACTCCGCCGCCTGTGTCCAGCTTGTCGAATTCCTGTCGACCGACAGGGGAGCCTTCAACACGCTTGTCGTGTTCACCGATCGCGAGGAGCTCGGCTCATGGAACCCGATGGCGCCGTTGCGGTCGGCGACGGCGCCGAGCGAGCAGGGCTCGTACGAACTGGGCAAGGCTTTTGCCGGCATGGGGCTCCGGGCGCCGATGGTCTTTCCCCTCGACGTCACGGGGCGCGGTGACGCCCTCATCCTGTCCCGTGCCTCTGAAGGACTGGCGAGGCATGGAGGCCGCAACGGAGGGTTGGATGCCATCATCGCCCAGACCGACTCGATGGCGGTCGCGGTAGCCAGGATGATGGCGGGCAGGGCGCCCGTATACAGGGCCAGGGTGCCGTTCGGCGAGGATCTTGGCTTCATGCTGGCCGGCGTGCCGGCGCTTACGGTGACGGTGCTGCCCCGCGACGAGGCGATGGCGATCGCCGGATTGGGCGGCTTGCCGGCATGGGCGTCCCCGATGGCGCCTGGCCTCAAGACCCCCGGGACCTGGAGCCACCTCCACGGGCCGGGCGATACGACCGACCTGTACACCGCGGACGCGTTCGAACTCGTGGGCCGGTTCCTGGACAGGCTGGCCGCGCTGCGGGTGTCGACTCCGGCATCATGACGGGCCGCCGCAACCGGGGCTACAGGCTCTCGATAACCTGGCCGAAAAGCATCGTTATGTCGTCCTCGAAGTATGGGTCCTTCATGAACTGTATCAGGTCGGTGATAAGGCGGTCCGCCATGCCGTCCAGCGACTCGGCCATCGCGGCGGTGACGCTTGCCTTGACACCCTCGACGCCGAAAAGCCTGTCGTCGCCGGCGCGGGCCTCGATGATGCCGTCGGTGTAGAAGCATATCG
>PGXR01000005.1 GCA_002839245.1 Spirochaetae bacterium HGW-Spirochaetae-7
GCAGGGTCTCGACCCGCTCGGAGCCGTACTGCTCGCCGGCCACCGTGACCATCACCGCCATCGTCGCCTGGACCTTGGTCGCCTCGGAAATGCCCAGGACCGTGTCGTTGAAAAGCGCGAGCACGTCGAGCCGCGCCTCCTGGCCGCCCTTGAGGAAGGAGATTTCGACCGAGGCCTTTGGCCCGTCCATGTACTGGTTGACGAAAAAATCGACCCGCAGGTTCTCTATCGGTATCTTGCCCTTGTTCCTGACGACCACGGTTCCGACGGGGTGCTCGTCGTAATACTTGAAGAGGACGGGGAAGACGGGTGACAGCTCGACTTTCTCGATGACGAGATCCTTGTACTGCCGGTACTTCGCCGCCTGTCGCGCGGGCTGCACGTGATACGTGGTACCCAGGCGGATGGACAAGTCGTTGTACAGTCCCATGAAGTTGCGGTACTCGGCTCCTAGCCCGAGGCTGAGCGTCTTTGAAATGTTGAAGTCCAGGTCTAGCCCCGCCGCAATGAGCGGGTTTGATCCGCTGGTCGTGGCCAGCGGCGCGTCGATCGAAGCAAAGAAATAACCGGCCGAGGCATGGGCGCCGGCCGTGAGCCAGCTCGTCGGATTGAACCGCAGCCCAAGTCCGGCCTGTGGCCAATAGAGGCTCATGAGCGCCGACGATACTGGCTTGCCGTCCGCCACCAGTACAGGCACGAGGCTGGCGCCACCGCCCAGCTCCATCCCCAGAAAGCCAAGCTTTGACGGGTTCCAGCGCGCAAGAAGAGTGGCGCCCCCTCCCATCGAATAGACGTCGACGTCCCTTCCGACCGGGAGGCTGACTTGGGGGGAAAGCTCCAGCCCAAAGGATGATTTCTCCTGCGCGGAAGCGCCTGCCCAGAACAGGAACAACAAGGGAATCGCCACAATGATCCTGATTCGACGCATACACCCTCCCGGCTGTCAGCCTGCGGGATGAGAAAGGTGGAAGTCGCGATTAGATGTGGTACGCCAGGCTGGATCAGTAACTTGGGGTTGGAGCCCCCGCAACTTTTCCCTTGTCATTCTTTGGATACAATTGAATCACCATTCTGTCATTATCGCAACTTAATTAATTATTTTGAATATTTACCGGGCAAGGCGATCGTCTGGTTGCGCTCCAACGCGCGCGGCGCTACCATTGCCTCCTCGATCCACAAGGAGCGCGCATGAAGGACATGGGACGGATTCTCCTCGGGCACGAAGCGTTCGATGAACTGGTCATAGGCAATACGGCCATTGCCAGGGCAATGGTCGAATCGGGAGTCAGGGTCGTCACCTCGTACCCGGGCTCGCCGACGCCTGAGATAGCCGAGGCCATCAGGTCGATGCCCGCGGACGAGCGGCCGATGTACTTCGAATTCTCGACGAACGAAAAGGTGGCCACCGAGGTCGCCTTCGGGGCGGCCCTGAACGGCAGGCTGTCGGTCGTCTTCTTCAAGAGCGTTGGGCTCAACGTAGCGGCCGACAGTTTCGTCCAGCTGCCGCTCATGGACATCCCGGGGGGCATGGTGGTGCTGCTCGGAGACGACCCCGGCGCCAATTCCAGCCAGAACGAGCAGGACAACCGGCACTACGCCAGGATGTCGTACTGCCCCCTCTTCGAGCCTTCAGGCGCCGCGGATGCGTACCGCATGTTCAAGAAGGCGGCCGCGCTCGCGCGGGAACTCAGGACGGTGGTCATTCTCAGGATGACTACCCACGTCTGCCACGCCAAAGAGAAAATCCATTTCGACTCGTGGAATCCCGCGCCGCCGGACGACGAACCGCTGTTCGACCCCGACTACACCAACTACATTCCGCTGGCGGCCACGGTGTTTCCGATGAAGCGCCGCGCCCTCGAGCGGCTGGCCGCCATCGAAGCCCGCCTGCCATCGCTCGGCTTCGACGAACTCGTCGACAACGGCAACGGGCAGCGGGGCGTCATAGTCGCCGGCCTGCCTTTCGCGTCGGTGATGGACGTCCTCGACGACGTCGCCCTCGGAGGGAATACCCCCGGAAACGAACCCTCCGGTGCGCGAAGACCCGACGTCCTCAGGCTCGGCGCGGTATACCCGTTCGACAGGGCGGCGGTGCGATCATTCCTGCAAACCCACGACGAAGTGAAGATAGTCGAGGAACTCGACCCCATCCTGGAGGGCGACATCAAGGCGCTGGCCTTCGATGCCGGGCTCCGGTGCCGCATAACAGGCAAGCGGGACATCGACGAGACCATGGGCGAGTGTAGTCCGGCCAAGGCGCGCGCCGTACTCGCGGCCGCCTGGCCGGACCTCTTCCCCGCGGCCGCAATTCCGTCCGCGGCGCCGGTCGGCGCAATTGGCTCCGTCGCGGCAGCGATCGCCGCTTTGCCTCCGAGGCCGGCGCAGATGTGCCCGGGCTGCGGCCACCGCTCGGCCTTCCACGCCATCAAGAAAGCCCTCGCTTCCGGCGACATCACGATTGCCGACATCGGCTGCCACACCCTCGGCTCGCTTCCGCCGTACAACATGGGCAGGGTACTCCTGTCGATGGGCCATGCGACCTCGACGGCGGCGGGTCTTTCGGTATTCAACGACACTCGCCGCGCGGTCTGTTTCATGGGCGACTCCACCTTCTTCCATGCCGGCCTGCCAGGCATAGTCAACGCCGTGTACAACGGCCACCGCGTCCTCCTCGTCGTGATGCAGAACGGCACCACCGCGATGACCGGCCACCAGGACCATCCCGGCACCGGCAGGAATTTTTCCGGCGATGCCGGCAAAATCTCGATACGAGCGGCTCTCGAGGGCCTCGGCGTGTCGAACATCCGCGAGGTCGACGCCTACCAGCAGGCGGCGCTGACCGCGATGACGAGGGAAGCCCTGGAAGAACCCGGTTTCAAGGTGATCATCGCCACGCATCCCTGCATGCTCAAGTTCATCCGTGAGGCCAGGCGCAAGCCGGGATGGAGCGCCCGCCGCGTCCGTATCGACCAGGAAACATGCGAGCGGATCCACGAATGCGTCGAGCACTTCGCCTGCCCCACTTTCCAGCGGGAAGCCGACGGCACGGTTACGGTCAACCCCGACCTGTGCATAGGCGACCTCTCGTGCAGGCAGACCTGTCCGGCGGCCGCCATCGTGCCGGAATCGCCCGCAAGGAGCGCGACATGAGGGAACACTTCGACATCTACATGAGCGGCGTCGGCGGACAGGGCATAGGCCTCCTGGCCGAACTGCTGGCGAGGGCCGCGGACCATGCCGGCCTGGCGGTGCACGGTTGCGATACCCACGGCCTTGCCCAGCGCGGCGGCATGGTTACGAGCCACCTCAGGCTGGGGGCGGTGCGCTCGCCGCTGGTGCCTGACGGCGGAGCCGACCTCGTCGTCTCGCTCGAGAGGACCGAGGCCATGCGCGCCGCCATGACGATGCTGAAAACCGGCGGTACGCTGGTCTGGTACGACGCGGCCTGGCAGGCGCTCGACGTCAGGACGGGTCAGCACCCTCCGCTCGAGGCAGCCGACGTGATGGCGGCCGCCAAGGCCAAAGGCGCGGCAACCTGGCGCGTGCTCGTCGATGACCTGCCTGACTCCCGCATGCAGAATGTCGCCGTGGTAGCGGAAATACTGCGCCGCGGCCTCGTGCCCGGCCTGGGGCGAGCCCAGGTCGAGGCCGCGATGGCCGACCTGATGGCAGGCGCCGCGCTCGAGGCCAACCTCGCCCTGCTGCACTGAACAGCCGCAGCCGGCAACGCAGCGGGCGCGCACAAAAAAAAACCCGGGGCAGTTTCTACTGGCCCCGGGATGCAGGAATCTTTCTGGCTGGACGATGCCTGGGACTACTTGTTGTAGTACAGGTTGGGCAACCATGTCGAGATTATGGGGAATCTCATCAATATCGCCAAGCCCAGTATCATGAGCAATACGAAGGGGACCACCGACCGGTAGATGTCGGCCAAGGTTATCTCCTTGGGAGCCATCGCCTTCATCAGGAACAGGTTGTAGCCGAAGGGCGGCGTCAGGTACGCGATCTGGCAGGTGACGGTGTAGAGGATGCCGTACCATATCGGATCAAATCCCAGTTTGATGACCAGCGGGATGTACAGAGGCGCGACGATGATGAGCATCGCCGTATCGTCGAGGAACATCCCCATGATGATGTATGACAGCTGCATCATGATTATGACGCCCCAGGGTCCGAAACCGTTGTTGAGGAATAGGTCGCGTATGGCGTTCACCGCGCCGAGTCCGTCGAATATCGACCCGAACGCGAGTGCGGCCAGGATCACCCACATGAACATGCAGCTGACGCTCAGGGTGTCGACGAGAACCTCGACCATGACCTTCTTGGTCAGGCGCTTCTTGAACAACGCTGCGATCGTCGTGACCACGGCGCCGACGGCGGAGCTTTCAACCAGGTTCGTGATGCCCATGAAGAACAGGCCGGACATCATGAAGATGATGAACAGGGGAAGGAAGCCCGCGCGGAGCAGCAGGAGTTTCTTGCCCAGCGGCATAGTGCGCTCTTCTTTTGGCATGACAGGAGCGAGCTTGGGATTGATGGCGCACCTGATGAGGATGTAGGTGATGAACAGGCTGGCCAGCAGGAACCCGGGCATGAACCCGGCGAGCCAGAGCCGCCCGACCGGTTGCCTGGCTATCATGCCGTAGAGCACCAGCACGACGCTCGGTGGTATCATGATGCCCAGCGAACTGCCTGCCTGGATGACTCCGGTGACCATCCGCTTGTCGTATCCCCTCTTGAGCATCTCGGGCAACGCTATGCTCGAGCCGACGGCCATGCCGGCCACGCTCAGGCCGTTGATCGCCGATACCACGCACATAAGGAGTATGGTGCCTATCGCCAGTCCGCCGGGAACCGGTCCCATCCAGACATGGATGAGCTCGTACAGGTCATCCGCAATGCCGGATTTGGCGAACATGTAGCCGATGTAGATGAAGATAGGAAGAGTCAACAGGGGATACCAGACCAGCAGCTTGAAGGCTGCCTGGAACGCCATCCCCACTCCGCCTACGCCCCACAGCAACACGGAGAAAATGGCCGCCACGCTGCCGATGACGGCGAAGATATGACGGCCGGTGAGCAGCATGATGAGCATCGAGGAGAACATCAGCAGCGCCATCACCGCATAGCCGCTCATGATTTTTCCTCCACCCTGATGCTCTCGCCCCTGATGTCGGCGATGTCCTTGATCAGTTCCGATATGATCTGCAGTAACATGAGGAGAATGCCCAATACCATGAATATCTTGATCGGCGTTACCTCTGGAGCCCATGCCGAGTACGTTATCTGTCTATACTGTATGGAGTACTTGATGCCCTGGATCCCGCCCCACAGGAGGATGATCATGTAGAACAGCAAGGGGATGAAGGTGAGCGCGTCGGCGACAGCCTTGCCTTTTTTTGTCCATCTGCTGTAGAAGAGGTCCATCCTGACATGCCCGCCGACGAGGAGAGTGAATGCGCCACCGAGCAGGTAGTACGCGGCCATGAAAAACTGCGTCAGCTCTACTGCCCATATGTTGGGATGGCCGAACACCGTCCTGGAAATGGTATCGTAGAGCAATATTCCCATCATAATGAATATCAGGTACATGACAACCTTGCCGACAAACCGGCTCGTCGCGTCAATGTATTTCACATACGTTTTTGCGGCCCTGATCATCGAATCCTCCTGGCGATGAGGTTGAAATTTCAATGATTCCCTACCCGGCTCCCGAAAGGAGCTGGATAGGGAATGCACGGCATTTCAACCAGCTTGAATGAAAATCTCCGCTAGTACCTGTAGGGCGCTCCGGCCTTTTCCATGGTATCTATGTACTTCTTGAGGATATCGACGACCTTCTTTGACCTGGGGCTCTTCGTGGCGATCTCGTCCCAGTACTTGTAGGCGGCTTCTTCGACTACCTTCCACTCCTTGTCGGGGATAGTCGTCAGCTTGAGCTTTCCACCGTTGACGCGGTAGTTGGCCTCTCCGTACCAGTACCAGTGGAGCCTGAAGTAATGCGACTTGTCGATTGCCAGCTTGAACAGCGCCTGCAGGTGCGGGGGCACCTTGGCCCAAGCGTCGGAGTTGACGAACCAGCCGCCCGACCACGCGCCGGAAATGGGGTTGGTCAAGTAATATTTTGTTACATCAGCCCATCCGACGGTGTAATCCTCGGTGATGCCCGACCAGGCCACGCCGTCGAGCATGCCGGTCTGTATCGCCATCTCCACGTCCTGGTACGGAAGCACCGTCGGCACTACGCCGAACTGCTGCATGAACTGACCGCCGGTCGGGAACATGTATATCCTGAGGCCCTTCAGGTCGCTGACATGGTTGATCGGCTTGGTCGTGGCGAAGTTGCACGGGTCCCAGCTTCCCTGGCTCAGCCAGGTGACGCCCTTGATCTCGTCGTAGGCTTCTTTCCATATCTCGTTGAGGCCATACCAGTTCCACAGCACGTTGACGTCGAGCCCGTAACGGGCCGCGAGCGGGAAGTAGGCTGCGAATACCGAGACGTCGACCGGCGACGCCATCGAATCGTCATCGCTGACCACGGCATCGATCGTGCCTTCCTGTAGCGCGCGGAACAGCTCGCCCTGCGGTACCAGCTGGTCCGCCGTATAGACGTCGATGATCATCTCGCCATTGGCCGCGATGTTGAATTCATCGATGGCGTTCTTGACGACGAAATTGTTCAGGGCAGGGCCGGCGTACGACTGGAGCCTCCACCTGATGACGTCTTTCTTGGCTTGTCCCTCCGCGGCCGCTGCCTCTGGCTTGGCGCCACAGGCGCTGAAAGCCAAGACAGCTACAACCACAACGGCCACCATGACCATGAATTTATGACGATTGCCTCTCATGCCTTCTGTCAGTGTTCCGGCTTTCATAAAGCCTCCTTGTGGTGTGAAACAAACATTATACAGACAAACCTGTACATCATCACTATAAAACAATTTGGGAGGGCGTCAAGAAGTTTCTACCGGAAGGAGCGATTGATTTTCCCCATCTTCCATATTGGCATGGATAAAAAGTGGTTATATTAAATTCTTTTCGTACAAGCATTAATTATTGAATTATACTCACTTGATTAGTAATTATTTTTGTTAAGTATTCAAATCGTATTGGAGATCATTTTATTTATTGACAGCTCAAGCCAGTGCGTTTACTCTTGGAAGGCATTATCGATTTTGGATCGCGATGCATTCGTCCACTCGAAGGTCGATCTACCGGATCGGACTTCAGGAAAACGAACCAGCACGCGAGTCCATAACCATCGGGAAGGAATACCATGCCAAACAAGGAAAACGTAGTTACGCGTGGAGCATCGGGACCGGATGGAACCGGCGCGGCAGAGCCCCGCGACATCCGGATCCGCGTGAACGGCTCGTGGTGCAGTTTCAGGCTTGAACCGGATCTGAGCGCATCCACGACCCTGTCGTACCTCCTTCGGGAAAAGCTGGGCTTCACAGGGCTCAAGGTTGCCTGCGACGAAGGTGCCTGCGGTGCGTGCACCGTCATCGAGGACGGCAAGGCCGTGCTTTCGTGCATGGTGCTCGCCGTCGAGGCAGATGGGCACGACATCACCACCATCGAGGGGCTGCCCAAGGATGATCCCGTCGTCGAGGCCTTCGCCGAGCAGTCGGAACCGGGCTACGGAACGGCGATGCAATGCGGCTACTGCACTCCGGGTTTCGTCATGACCACGAGGGCCTTGCTGAACGCCAACCCGACCCCGACGCTCGCCGAGGTCAAGGACGCCCTGTCAGGCAATATCTGCCGCTGCGGCTGCTACGCAGGAATCGCCCAGGCCGCACTGCGCGCGTCCGCGAAGATCGCGGCCAGAAGGAGCGCATGATGAGCGACACATACAAGCCACGAGTTCCCCGCAAATTCATCGGCAAATACCATCCGAAGATAGACGGCCCCGACAAGGCAAGCGGCAAGGCATTGTACGCCGATGACATGACTATCCAGTCGATCTTCCCCGACATGCTCTATGCCAAGGTGCTGCGCAGCCCGTATCCCAATGCCCGGATAAAGAAATTCGACGCGAGCAAGGCACAGGCACTGCCCGGCGTCGTGACGGTCATGACCTACAAGGATCCGGAATTCAACTCGCTCAAGCTGACCAACGCCGGCTGGACCGATTGCGTCGACACGGTCAGCTGGGACCGCATGATGTTCCAGTTCCGCGACAGGCGCGTGCTCGGCGAGTACGGCTGCTGGGTCGGAGACGAGATGGGAATTGCGGTCGCCGCCGAGAGCGAGGAGATCGCCGAAGAAGCCCTGAAACTCGTCGACATCGAATGGGAAACCCTGCCGTTCGTTCTCGACCCGCTCGAGGCGATGAAGAAGGACGCGCCACTGGTCCATGCCGATCTCAATAAGACCAACGTACTGCCTCCAGATCCGACCGGTGGTCAGGACATCTTCGAGGACAGGGGAAACGTCGACGACGATTTCAAGACGGCCGAGGTCATCGCCGAGGTCGCTTCCACCCACCACAACGCGACGCAGGGACACATGGACAACTGGTGTTGCCTGATGCAGTGGAAGAACGAGCAGCTGACGGCCTGGTCCAATTCCTACGCGGCGGACCAGCTCCGCATGCACATCAAGGAAATGCTTGGCCTGCCGCTCCACAAGATCCGCGCCATAGCCTCGTACGTCGGTGGCCAGTTCGGCCGCGGCGACACTGGCGACCAGCCGTTCTTCCTCGTCACGGCCCTGCTGGCAATGAAGACCGGCAGGCCGATCAAGTACCGGCACACCAGGCACCAGAGCTTCCTAAACACCCGTCAGCCGGCGATCTATACCTGCAAGGCCGGAGCCAAAAAAGACGGAACGATCACCTCCATGTACTACAAGTCGATAGGCAACGTCGGCGCGTACGCGGACCTCTCGATGTTCGCCCTCAAGTTCGTGCCCAAGGAACTAGCCGAGATGCTGCTGGCCCACATACCCAACCTGCGGATGGAGTCATACGGTGTATACACGAACGTGATCCCCGGCTGCATGATGCGCGGCGTCGGCAACTCGCAGTTCAACCTGATCTTCGCGCACATCATCGACGAGCTCGCGGAAAAACTGGGCATGGATCCCATCGACCTCCTGATCAAGAATTTCGCGCACGAGTGGGAGAAGCTCCCGAGCAAGAGCCTGGAAGCGGTCCTGCACACGGGCGCCAAGCGGCTCGGCTGGAAGGAAAAACGCCATCTTCCCGGCAAGGGACCGACCTTCGAGGGCGTCAAGAAGCGCGGCGTCGGGTTCTCGTGCCATCCGTCATGGCACGCCGAGTGGCAGGAAAAGCGCCGTGGCAAGGTGCAGGTCAACATGACGCTCAACCCGGATTGCACCGTGCTCCTGAACGCGGCCAGCATCGAAGTCGGCGGCGGCTCGAACACCTGCAACGTCCTTGGCTGCGCCGAGGCGCTGAGCTTCCTCAACATCGGGGTCGAAGACATCCACTGGACCAGCATCACCGACACGAACGACGGCATCAAGGACTGCGTGCAGACCGACAGCGCCGTTTCGTTCCTGCAGGCGGAAGTGATGATAGACTCGGCCAAGGAACTCAAGCAGCGGCTCAAGGAAGCCGGTGCCGAGATCCTGAAAATCAAGCCGGAAGACATCGACATAGTCGATGGCAAGATAATCGTCGCCTCGAATCCGAAGCTGAACATGATGGTGAAGGAAATGTTGCACAAGGGCGACAACGCGCCCATCACCATCGCCAAGAGCCGGTCGCCTGACTGCGCCATGACCGGCATTCCGTTCTTCGCCAATTTTGCCGAGGTCGAGGTCGATACGAGCACCGGCAAGGTAGATGTCCTGAAACTCGTCGTCGTAAACGATTGCGGTACGGTAATGTTCGCCTCGGGCGCCGAGTCGCAGCAGATAGGCGGCCAGTGCATGGGCATGGGCGAAGCCCTCACCGAGGAGATCATCTACGACAAGGCCACCGGCGTTCCGCTCAACTTCAACTGGATAGACTACACGATTCCCACCATGGCCGACATGCCGGACATCGATCCGGTGCTGATGGAGGTATGGAAGGGTACCGGCGAGTACGGAGCCTGCGGCATCGGCGAAGGCACGGTGTCGTGCACTCCCGGGGCGATCCTCAACGCCATCTACAACGCCATCGGGGTCAGGGTGAACGACATTCCGGTCAAACCGGAAAAAATTCTAAAAGCCCTGGGAAAGGACTGAGGGTACAACCATGGGAATGCGCAAATTCGAACATATCGCGGCAAAGTCGATGGACGATGCCGTAGCCAGGATGGGCACCTACCGCAAGAGAGCGGTCGTCGTCGCCGGTGGAACGGACATACTCGGGATTCTCAAGGATGAAGTTCACCCCGTGTATCCGCAGGTACTCGTCGACCTCAAGAATATTGCAGGACTGGACACCATCCGGGAAGAGGCGGGCACGATAAGGATCGGCGCCTTGGCCACCCTGTCCGAGATCGCCACCAGCAAGACCGTAAAAAAATCCATTCCCTTGCTCGCCGACGCGGCGCACGCGGTCGCATCGCCCCAGCTCCGGAACATGGGAACCATCGGCGGCAACATCTGCCAGGAACCACGGTGCTGGTACTACAGGAATTACGACAACACCTTCCATTGCCTCCGCAAAGGCGGCGACAAGTGCCCGGCCCTGACCGGCGAGAACCGCTTCCATTCCATATTCGGCTCGATGCGCGTCGGCGCGCCGGGTTGCTCGTCGGGCTGCCCCGACAACATCGACATACCGCGCTACATGGAGAGTATCCGCCAGGGCAAGATCGAAGAAGCCGGCCACATCATCCTGGAAAACAACCCGATGCCGGCCATCACCGGCCGTGTCTGCCCGCACTTCTGCGAGCAGGGATGCAACCGTACCGACCAGGACAGCGCCGTATCGATCAGGGCCGTCGAGCGTCGGGTTGGCGACTACATCCTGGAGAATACCAAGGTGTACAAGAAGCCGCCAATGAAGGAAAACGGCAAGAAAGTGGCTATAGTCGGCGGAGGGCCAGCCGGTCTTTCCTGCGCTCACTACCTCCGGCAGCAGGGTTTCAGCGTCGTGATATACGACAAGCAGCCAAAGCTCGGCGGAATGCTCCGCTACGGCATCCCCGATTTCCGTCTTTCACAGGGCGTCCTGGACAAGGAGATCGACTTCCTGCTCTCGCAGGGCATAGTAGCCAAGACAGGACAGAGGCTGGGCAAGGATTTTACCCTCGACGGGCTCAAGAAAGAGGGCTTTGACGCCATCTTCCTCGCGATGGGATCCTGGGTAGCCAAGGGCATGGGCATAGAAAACGAATCCCATGCCAACATCGTACCGGGCATCTCGTTCCTCGAAGGCGTAAAATGGAACGGGCCGCCCGTCCTCAAAGGCGTGGTCGCCGTAGTCGGCGGCGGCAATACCGCGATCGACGCTGCCCGGACGGCGTTGCGTTGCGGCGCCCAGAAAGTCGTACTCCTGTACCGCCGGACTCGACCGGAGATGCCGGCCGAGGACGAGGAGATAGAAGACGCGATAAAGGAAGGCATCGAACTGCAGTTCCTGGTCGCCCCGAAGAAAGCCGTACTCGACGGCAAGAACCTGGTCGGTCTCGAATGCGCCAGGATGAAGCTGGGCGACGCCGACGCATCCGGCAGGCCGCGGCCCGTCGAGATAAAAGGCAGCGAATTCCTGTTCAAGGCTGACTGGGTGATATCCGCCATCGGCCAGGACCAGAACCTGCTCGGCCTCGAGAACAAGTCGTATGGCGCCATCAAGCTCACTAAGGGCAACGGCATCGAAGCCGACGAGGAAACATTCCAGACTAACGTAGCCGGCGTATTCGCCGGCGGCGACGTGGTGACCGGACCTGCCACCGCGGTGGAAGCCCTTGCGGCCGGCCGAAAATCCGCGCGCACGATAGCCGCGTACATTACCGGCAATAAGCTCGCGGCCTCGGGGCCGGAGCTGGCCAGGGAAACGCTACGGGGGATCAACAACGACGCGCTCAAGACATCCGAGCGCGCCAACGTAGTCGAGGTTGCGCCACGCAACCGCTGCATGGACGCAGAGGACTACGTGACGCTCGAAGACGGCAAGGTACGTATCGAAGCCCATCGTTGCCTTGACTGCAGCTGCGTCGCCGTCAACGCCTCCGATGTCGCGCCGGCGCTCGTCGCGCTGGGAGCAAGCATCAAGACGACGAGAAGGACGATAGCGGCTGAAGATTTCTTCACCGTCGGCCTCATGTCGACCACGGTCCTCGAAGTCGACGAGCTGGTCACGGAGGTTTCCATACCGGCGCCGAAACCGGGAACAAAGTTCAGCTTCCAGAAATTCAGGATACGCAACTCGATCGATTTCCCGATCGTCAGCGTCGCGTCAGCGCTCACCATGGACGGGACCAAGATCAAGGCCGCCAGGATAGTGTTCGGCGCGGTGGCCCCGATCCCGTTGCGGGCGGTGAACGTCGAGGAAACACTGGTCGGCAAGGCAGCAAACGAGGAGACCGCGGAAATTGCAGCGGCGGTCGCGGCCAAGCAGGTATTCCCCCTGGAAAGGAACCGATACAAGGTACAGATCCTGAAGGGGCTCCTCCGGAAAGCCATCATGGCGGAAAAGTAAGAAGCACCTGAGTGTAAATAAGCCCCCTGTCGGCCTTCATGGCTGACGGGGGGCTTCTCGTTTCCGGCCACAACCCAATTGTCTAGGCCGGGAACGCAAGCACGGCCCGGGTGCCTCCCACCCGCTCGAATGCTATCGAGCCGCGCAACTGGCTGGCAAGCAAGGTGACGAGAGTCAGGCCGAATCCTGAGGGCATGCCGTCTTCAGCCTGCCCGGCATCGCCAACCCCATCGTCCTCTACCGCCAGGAGCACGTTGCCTTCCGCGAGCGTCGCAGAGACGCCGATGCGGCCACGATCCCTGCCGACGAATGCGTACTTCATCGCGTTGGTAACCAGCTCGTTGACGATTATTCCCAGTGGCTGGGCCAGCCTGGCGTTCAGCTGCAGGTCCTCCGCTTTTACCTCCATCGTCACCATGCCTGCATTGGGAAAATTGGAGATGATCTCTGCTACCAGGGGCGGCAGGTAATCCGCGAGCGACACCGTGATGAAGTCGCTCGACTCGTAGAGTTTCTCGTACAGCAGGGCCATGCTCTGGATACGGCCTTCTGTCGCCCTGAAGGCCGCGATCGCGCCAGGATCGCGAATCGAGTCGGACTGTAAGTTGAGCAGGCTACGCAACGTGCTGAAGTTGTTCTTGATGCGGTGGTGTACTTCCTTGAGAATCAGTTCCTTCTCGCCCAGGAGGGCCTTAACCCGGTTCTCGGCGGCCTCGCGTTCCGTGATATCCTCGATCAGGCCCCATACCACTTTCCGTCTGGAATCATCGGTGAAAATGGCGCCGCTTATCGAGATCGGGTAGCGGGAGCCGTCCTTGCGGACGTACTCCTTCTTGTTGGGGCCGAAGAAACCGATCTCGTCGAGCATCCGCACCTGCTCGTCCTCCTGGTCGTTGTATTCCGGCGGCGTAATGTCCCAGTAGGTCATCGAAAGCAGCTCGTCCCGCGAATACCCCGCGGACCTGAGCATCGAAGCGTTGGCGTCGAGGAATCGCCCCGTCTCGTGGTCGACCAGCGCGATGCCTACGGGAGACAGGTCGAAGAGAAGCTTGTACTTGCCCAGCAGCCGTTTGCGCGCCGTTATGTCGCGGACTATGAACAGCGCCTGCGTCGGCTGGCCGGCCTGGTCCCGGATCAGCTCCCCGTTGATCTCCATGTCGAAGGTGGAGCCATCCTTCCTGAGGCCCCGGTACTCCTCCGCGCCCAGGGCAGAACCCTGTACCAGCAGCATGATGTTGGCCACCGCCCGTTCACGGTCATCGGGCACCATGAAGTCGGTCACCGGACGCCCGAACGGGTCCTCTTCTTCATCATAGCCGAACATCGGCAGCGCCTTGTGGGAGAACAGGACGATCCGCCCCTGCATGTCGGTAACGGTGATGCTGTCAGGCGACGCTTCGATGATGGTCCGGTACCGAGCCTCGCTTTGGCGTATCCTGTCCTCAAGATCCCTGTACGCGGTTACGTCCTCGCCCGAGCTCAGGATACCGCTGAAAGCGCCATTCTTGTCGTGAAGCACCGTGTTGTGCCACAGGATGAGCCGTTCTTCCCCATTCCGGCAAAGAACGTTGTTCTCATGCGAAACAAGGGTCCCGGAATCGGCCTCTTCGAGCCCCGACAGGAGCGAGCCGACCTCGTCGCGCGCGTTCTCGGGCAAGCAAGTCCGCGCCCAGTTCTTGCCTATCAGTTCCGGTGATCGATAGCCGAGCAGCCGGTGCCCGTTTTCGTTCAGAAGCGTGATGTTGCCCGACGGGTCCGTAGCCAGGATGATCTCCGCGGAGACGTTCAGAAGCCTCTCGGCGTAGCGCTTGCTTTCCTCCAGATCGTCCGCTGCCTGCTTGCGCGCAGTGAAGTCCCGGCATATCAGGATGAACCGTTTCTCGTTCCCCGAGCTGGCCATCATGGAAACCGACACTTCAAACCACCTGGATCCGGCCGGCACGTCCAGGCGGTACTGCTTGCCCATGGACGAGCCCATGCGCGACGCCTCGTCGATCGCGGCCATGATCACGCCGGAAATTTCCGGGGGGAGCACTTCGCTTGCCGTCCTGCCTATCAATTCGGCAACAGGCAGGAAAAGCAACGCGTCATCCTTGCAGTGGACGTCGTGGTAGCACCCATCCAGCCCCAGCTCGAACAGCATGTCAGGCAAGGCATCCAGGGTAGCTTCGAGCTTGACGTTGGTTCGCATCAGCCTGTCGTTTGCCTCGAACAGCTTGAATGCCATCTTGATCGATGCGTCGAGGACCGTAGCGCTCGAACTCTTGACGATATAGCCGTAGGAAGTGATGCCCTCGGTTTTTTCGACGACCTCGGGCTCGGTATGGCTCGAGAGGAAAACCACGGGAAGGTCCCGGGAACCCAACATGATCCTTGCAGCTTCGGTGCCGTCAATTCCCGCGCCGAGGTCTATGTCCATGAGCACCAAGTCGATGGAACCGTTCTCCTTGAAAACCTCCACGGCTTGCGCGCCTGAATATGCCAGGATGACGGCGTACCCGTGTTTTTCGAGCGCTTTCTTCTCCTGCATCGCGATGATGGCCTCGTCCTCGACGAGAAGGATCGTCCTCCGTCCCTCAACCTTCACCGAGTCAGCCCGTCGATATTGCTGATAATCATAATACAAGTATAGATGACGCCGGTTTTTTATGAAAGATGCGGGGAATTAGCAGTGCAGGCATATTGTGTCGTACTTGCATTCCACGAACTTTCATAATATTATCTTTATAGCGGTTTTTCAGAATGCGTCCGCATTTTGAAAAAGCTTCGATATCTATGTGCAGATTTCGTAGCATTCCTGCTGCTTGCAGGAACAGCGGAAGACTGCAAAGCCAACTAAAAAAGTAACAGACTTTTGAAATTGGCTCCATACACTTCACGTAAAGGAATATACATGGCCAAGTCATCCAGTCCATTGATCCAGATCTCGAAGAAGCTTGCTTCCCTCCAAGCCAAGTCCGCCAAGATCAACGAGGAAATCAATTCACTCGCCGGCCTGGTATCCGCCGCGATGAAGAAGGAAGCGGAAGCAATGCCGTCGGTTCCGGCCGCCGCAAAGAAGGCTCCGGCGAAGACTCCGGGAAAAGGTCCGGTTGCTGCCGCATCGAAAAAGCCGGCGATCCTGTCGAAGTCTCCTACGTCGTCAAGCGCCCCAAAGAAGAGGGGTAGACCCGCCAAGAAATAGCTTGGGAGGCAGGTGAAAGCCTGCCGTATCCTCAGCTTTCGAACTCCAGAATAATGTTAGTCCCGTTGCCTCGTTCAATCCGTATCGTGCCATTCAGCTGTTGCGTCAGGGCATATACCAGTTGAAGTCCGAAACCGGTGGATTTTTCGAAAGAAACGGATTCCGGCATTCCACCTCCATTGTCCCGGACCGCGATGGCGATATGGCCACCGGTATTAGTGGCTGATATGTCGACAACGCCACGCTCTCTTCCGACAAACGCGTATTTCATGATGTTTGTCAGGAGTTCATTGACTATGATCCCGAGCGGCTGCAGCCGCTTCGCATCCAGAATTAAATCCTCCACGTGCTTGTTGACCTTCACCATCGAGCTATTGGGAAAATTTCCGGTAATCTCGTCAACCAGGTCGGGCAGGTATTCCTTGACAGACAATTCAGTAAACCCGGCTGTCCGGTACAGGCTGTCGTACAGGATCCCCATGCTCTGCATCCTGGCTTTTGCATCTTCCAAGGCGGCGGCGGCCGCAGGTTCGTGTACGGCCTGAGACTGGAGGGACAATAGACTGCCCATGGTGTTCATGTTGTTCTTGATACGATGATGGACTTCCTTGAGGATAAGCTCTTTCTCGGCCAGGAGCCTTTCTATTTTCTCTTCCTTTTCCATTTGTTCGCTGATATCCGCATGAGTCCCACAGAGTCTGACCGGCTTGCCAGCCTCATCACGCTCCATAATCTTTCCGCAATCATGTATCCAACGATAATGTCCGTCTTTGGCTTTCATTCTGTAGGATATGTCGTAGTAATCCGTCTTTCCGCCCAAATGATCCTGAATTGCTCTCCATGCCTGGTCTCGGTCGTCTGGATGCTGCAAATCGATGCCTTGCTCAATATCGTCTTTTATTTCACTCAAGGAATATCCCAGCATCTGTGCCCATCGCTCGTTTCGCTTTATCTTGCCGGTCTTCAGGTGCCAATCCCATTCGCCAAGCCCGCTTCCTTCCAGGGCAAAGTCCAATCTCTCCTGGCTTTCCCTCAAGGCAAGCTCGCTCCGCTTGCGTTCGGTGATATCCTCCCCGGAACTGAACAGACCGATAAAATTGCAGTCATTGTCCCTGAGAACGACATTATGCCAGGATATCGTTTTTCTATCCCCGTTCCTTGTAATGATGTCATTCTCATGGTTGACGACGATATCCGCGCTGCCGTGCCGCAGTTGCGCAAAATATGCCTTGACCTCCGGCCTGATTTCTTCAGGCAAGCAAGTATCGAACCAGTTCTTGCCTATGAGTTCCGGAAAGGTGTATCCGAGTAATTCATGCCCGCTCTCATTCAGGAGAGTAATGTCACCTTCGGAATCATGGGCGATGATCAACTCCGCGGCTACGTTCAGAAGCGCTTCCGCTGTCGCCTTGCTCACCCGTAGCGACTCCAGCATCTTGTTCCTTTCAGTTATATCGAGCGATACGCCGAGTATTCCGTTGATGTTTCCTGAAAAATCGTATAAGGGTATCTTGCTGGTATCAAGATATATCGTTGAACCGTCACCGGAATGCTGAGTCTCCAGCAGGTGCAATATTAGCGTGCCATCCCCCATTACAGCTCGATCGCCCCTTCTGTAGGCTTCTGCCTCATGGTTTTTCCATGGCAGGTCAAGATCGGATTTTCCGAGTATTTCTTTCGGAGCGACCAGCCCAGCCGATTTGGCGAAGGCGTTGCTACAGCCCTGGTAGATCGAGTTTGTATCCTTCCAGAATATGAGACCGGGGTAATTGTCCATTATGTTTTCAAGCAATTGCAGATGCTTGTGGTCGGATTCTGCTTTTTCCTTTAATTTTTCGTAGGCATCGAACAGTTTGAACGCCATTTTAATGGATGCGTCGAGTACGGTAATGCTTGAATTCTTTACTACATATCCGTAAGAAGTTATCCTTTCTGTCTTTTCCACGATTTCCCGCTCGCTATGGGAAGAGACGAACAGGATCGGAATATCGTGGTCCCTCAGGATCAGTTCAGCTGCCCGGGTTCCATCCATACCTTCTCCCAGGTTGATATCCATGAGTATGATGTCAATTTCGGGGCTTGTCCCGACCGCTTCAACGGCCATTTCGCCAGTCGTGACGGTTTTAACTGCATAACCATATTTTTCGAGTGCCAGCTTCTCTGAAATGGCGGTTATTGTTTCATCCTCGACGAGAAGAATGGTCTTCTTTTCGCTTTTGCCCATATCAGCCTCAATCGCTTTCGGAAACGCCCCACGGGAGCAGGAAAGATGGTGGAACTGGTCAATATTTGTAGCTCGATGTTTGCTCTTAAGCAAGTATTGAGCCGATGGCATGAATCGTCAATTCATATTGATTTTTTCCATGGAGGGGGACTTGCCCTCCAGTCGCGCACTTCGTGTGCGCTCCTTCCGGGCCGCCTCGGATGCTCTCGGCGCGTCCTGCGCCTCGCGCTCGCCAGCTCGCGACGCATCCTCGGTAGCGCACTTCGTGCGCATGCGCAAGGTATGGGGTTGTACGGCCGCCGGTCGGCGGCCTCGCTACAAGTCCTCCTCCGGGCCTATCGAAAAGAAAAACCCGTCCATTAGGACGGGTCTTTATTTTCTGCCCGGAGGGGGACTTGAACCCCCAAGCCCTTTCGAGCACTAGTACCTGAAACTAGCGTGTCTGCCAATTTCACCATCCGGGCGGGCTTTCGGAAAACTATATACCCTGGACGGACGCGGTAAGTCAAGCCGGGCAAAGCCAAGCATTTCATTGACACCCGGGGCCGCCGGTTATAGCATGGCGTGGACGGGAGGCGTGATGCGAGGCATGGCGGACAAGGTTCTGGTCGTCGACCCGACGACCGACGCAATGAGCGGCGCGACAGGCTGCTCATGATGAAGGAATCCTTCACCTCGTTCTGGCTGTCGCGGGCGGCGGTCGCGGCGATTGTCGTCTACGCATATTCGGCGGTCAGGATATGGAGGCTTTCGCCTGGCGTGCTGGCAAACCGCCTGGCGGCCATCCTCTGCATCGACCTTGCCGTCTGGGCCCTGCAGGCCGCCATCTCGTACGCTGCGGAAGATCCGGCGATCACGGTGGCGCTGTCCAAGGCGCTCAGCTGGACCTGGCCGTTCTTCCCTGCAATAGGCCTGCACCTCGGCATAGAAATCAGCGACGGGAAGCGACGGCTATCCGGCGGCGCGCGCACTCTCGTCGTCACGGCAATATACGCGAGCGCGCTGTACTTCTACTTTCTCCTTGCAGGGCCGCTGCTCCGCGGCGCGATAAGGCGAGCCGGGTACTGGTCGGTCGACATCATTCCGGGCCCCGGACTCACCGCGTTCTCGATATACTACCTGACGGTCAACCTGGCGGCCATGGGGCTCGTGGCCACGGCCTGGTTCCGGGCCGGGGCACGCCGCGAGCGGGCCAGGCTGGGAATCATAGTCGTCACGCACGCGATAGCGCTGTTTGGCGGATTTACGACCGACACGGTGCTCCAGGCGCTTCATATAGATTTCCCGAAGGTCGGCGTCCTGTGGGCGAGCGTCTGGGCGATCGGCCTGAACGTCGCCATGGAACGCTATGGATTCCTCGCTCCTTTCTCGCCGCGGGATACCGGGCTCCTGATGGACCGTTTCGTCGAGCGGTCAATGGACGGTATCCTGGTGAGCGACGCCTACCGGCGAATCATCTACTGGAATGACCCCCTCGTCACGTTGACCGGCATATCCGCCGGCGAGGCCATCGGCCAGGACTTGATGGAGCTTCAGAGGACGCTGGCTCCCGACGGCGACCAACGGGACCTGATAGCGGACACGATATCGCAATCGGACGGCCACCCCGATGACGGCGGGCAGCGGCTGGTTGAAGTCGAGATCCGCCGCCGGGACGGAGAGAATCGGTGGCTGCAGACAAGCACGTTCACGATACCGAGCGTAGAAGGGGACATCCGCGCCTTCATCCTCCGCGACGTCACCGGAGAGAAGCGTGCGGCCGCGGAAACCCTCGAGCGGTTACGCAGGCAGGGACACGCGCAGAAGATGGAAGCCCTCGGCTCGCTCGTCGGCGGCATCGCCCACGACTTCAACAATACCCTGGGAGGCATCGTCGGGGCGGTATCGCTTATGAAGGCATGCCTCGATACCGACGACGGCTCGAAGCCGCTGGACTTCACCCGCGAACTCGAGATCATCAGCCGCTCGACCCAGCGCGCCGCCGCCACTGTCCGGGGACTGATGGCTTTCGCGAGCAACACGCCGCAGAGGAACGAACCGTTCAGGCTTGACGATACCTTGCGTCACATCGCCGATTTTGCGGGCAGGACGCTTGACCGGGCGGCGCACGTCGTGGTGGACGTTACGTCGGACGAGGCCACCGTCATAGGCGACGCCCCGCAAGTCGAACAGCTGATACTGAATCTCGTCATCAACGCGGAACACGCGGTCACCTTCATGCGTCCCGTCGGGGCAGTCAAGGGTGGAACGATCAGCTTGTCGTTACGCAGCCAGGATCCCGAGGATGACTTCACTGTCGATCATCCCAAAATAGCGCCGGTACGGTACTGGGCCTTGTCGGTATCTGACGACGGCGTGGGCATGGACCAGCACACGCTCGCCAGGGCTTTCGACCCGTTCTTTACGACCAAGGCTACCGACCTGGGTAGCGGGCTGGGATTGTCGATGGCGCACCTGATAGCCCGCCAGCACGGCGGCTTCATCGAAGGACGTTCCGAGCCCGGATGCGGTTCCACCTTCACCGTCTACCTTCCGGCCGCCAGCGTATCGGTAGCGCCAGTGGCGAGCTGAACGCGTTTTTCGTCAGCGCTGGCCATCGGCCAGCACATTCCGCAAGAGCTGGATGTGCTTGCCAGGATAGACCGCCTGGGGACAGACCCTGGAACAGGCGAGGAAGCGGCCGCAGGGTTCGACGCCGTCGGGAGCGGCAGCGATTGCCAGCATCGCGGCCGCTCGCTCGGGACGTTTCTGCCGCTCGCGGTTGACGGCGGCAAGAGCCGCCGGCCCGATGAACGGCAGACTCACGGGGCAGGCCGCGACGCAGAGGCCGCATTCGATGCAGGCCTCGAATCGGGCGCGGCCGATCGGTCGCCAGCTGTCGCCTTCGTGGCCGCTACCAACGTTCCCCTGGCCTACGCGCGCTCCCGCGGGATCAGGCGGTAGCGGCGAGCGGCCGCTGTCATCTGCCGCCGCCAGGTAGGACGCGTCTCGCGGAATGCCGGCGAAGACGGGGCCGGGCCGTACGGCGATACCCGAGACGACCGACATCCTGGCCAGCGGTTCCAGCGTCACGATTACCGCGCCGCCAGAGTCCCGCTCCGGATCGACGGCAGGGCCGCCGGGCCGGCGAGGCCTGGGTGCGGAAAGATCGGCGGCGGTCGTGAGGCACATCAGCGAAGGCAAGCCCGAAATGACCGCTCCGCAGGTACCGCAGGAACCGTGGTGGCAAGAGTGACGGTAAGCGGGTACCCGTTCGTCGTCCGCGCGCAACCGTTCGAGAAGGTCGAGTACCGTGCGTTGCGGTTCCGTCTCGAGCCTGAAGGAAGCGAAGGACGCACCGCTGCGTACGCACAGGACCAGGGGTATCATAGAGGCGCGGTTCATAGACCAGCCTCCGCGTACCAGTCGCGCCAGGAAGGCAGCACGAAATTCCGCGTACGGCACGGTTCGTCGATGCCGAACTCCGAGCAGACCCGGTCGGCGGCCTTCTCGGCCATGGCCCGCAGCACGGTAGCCTTGCCTCCCGTCAGGGTAGCCATGCCGGCCACGCCATCCGCGGAGTGGTCCAGCACCATGAAGTCGCGGCTCAGGTTCCTGCCGTCGTCGATGGCGCGTCCGGACAGCGGGCGGGCCGCGGACCAGACCGCGTGGATGGCGTTCGAGCTGAATCCCGGCGCCAGCTCGTCAGCCCTGGCCAGCAGGAATGCGGTATCGTCGTCGTGCGGAATCAGGCAGTCCGGGTCGAGGGCAACGCGTTGTGTGGTACCGATGATCGACAGCCCGCGTTGCGGTACGATGATGTCGCCATCGCCCGGGAGCGACAGGCGGCTCAGCACCATGTCCGAGACTCGACTCCTCACTGCCACCAAAGTCCCTGGCGCAGGCGTTATAGGCACGTCAAGTCCGGCGAGGGCTCCGACGGCACCTGCCCACGCGCCAGAGGCGCTGACGACATAGTCGCACTCGATGCGTTCCTCGCTGGAATCCCCCGCGGCCCAGGCGACCACCGCGCGCGCCCTGCCGCCCGAGACTTCCAGGCCAACCGCCTCGGTGAACGGCCTGATGGTCGCTCCCAGGTCCCGCGCCGCGGCGAAGAACGACAAGGGCAGCCTGAACGCGTCGAAGGAGCCGTCCGGCACCCAGACCGTCCGCCTGGCCACCGGGTTGATGGCGGGTTCCCACGAACGGGCTTCCGCTACCGGCACCTCGCGCGCCGGAATACCCGACTCCAGGCAAGCGGCGATGAAGGAAGGCGCTCGGTCGGCTTCCTCGTCGTCGATGGCCACGAAAACCCCTCCATTGTACTCGATGGCGTCAGGGACTATGCGCCGGAGGACAAGCGCCTCCTCCATGCATTCCCTGGCTATCGCCCTGTCGCCCACGGCGTAGCGCGCGCCGGAATGCAGCTGGCCGTGGTGCCTGCCGGTGGTACCGGAGGTCAGTTCGCCCCTCTCCAGGAGCATCACCGAAAAACCGCGCAGCGACAGATCGTAGGCAACTGCGGCACCGGTGCCGCCGCCTCCGATGATGCAGACACGGATCCGGTTTGGTTTCGCGGCAACTTGGTCGAACATGGCGGGAAGTATACCGTCGGATCCACCAGCGGGCAAGGAATACAATGCTCGATAATTGTTGACATAACAGCGTCTTAACTTCATTGTACCGACCGCATGCTCGACGCCAGCATGCGCTTCATCTCCGGACGGGACAGCGCCGCCAAAAAGGAGATCAGGAACGACGACGACCGCGTCGATACCCTGCGCAGGGAGATAGTCGGATACCTGGCCAAGGTAACCAGGCGCAGCCTGACCGAAGACGAGGGCCTCGATGACGTGATGTCGCTCTGCGCCATGGTGACCGCAAATTTCAGGCTTGTGATGGTGGCGCTGGAATCCGACGATGTCGCCAAGGCCAGGGAAGTCCTGAGTTCTTCGGACAGGAGCTGGCAGGTCCAGCGGGAATTGCGCCGCAAGCACTTCAGGCGCCTGAACGACGGTCTCAAGGTGTCGGTGGAAACGACGGAAATTCACATGGATCTCCTGAACGACCTCCACCGCATCAACCGGCATGTCTACCATATCGCGCAGACGCTGGTGGAGATTGAAGAGGAGCCGGCTACGGACGCCTAGATAGCCTGCCGCGCGCTTCGCGCCACGAGAAAATTACGGCGGGAGGCGCGGCTGAAGGCTCATCGCTCCGGTTGTGGATGTGGCGGCCATGCCAGGGGCCCAGGCCTGTCGCCGTCGGGACGGTCGGCGCGGGACGATCCGCCTGACGAGAAACCCGGCTTGTCGGTAGCGCCGGCGACGAAAATCCGCCGCGGCCTCGTTCCGGGAACCGCCGAGGCGAAACGGCCGGCAATGTCCTCGACGGCATCGCGGAAAACCACCCAGTCCTCGTCGCTGCAATGAAGGACATGCTCGAAGAGGAAGGCGTCGTTGCCTGACCTTGCGTCGTCGGACGCGTCCCCCGCATCGGCGGCGCCGATGGTCCGCTCGAGGAAGGCGCGCAGCCCATCCCGGAACCTGCGGCTTATCATCCTGGAGACTTCCTCGCGCATTGGCTCGCCGCCGACGGCGCCGCGGGCCGCGTCGGCGACGCTGTACAGCCTGGCCACCGGCTCATAGTAACGCGCGACGATGCCGTTGACCGTCTCGGTCCTCGCCACGACGACTATCCCGGCAGCCTCGAGCACTTTCATGTGGTAATGGACCCGGCCGGGTCCGTCGCCCAGGACCCTGGCCACCTCGGTCGCCGTCATTGGCCGCTTCGTCTCGCGGTATACGTGCAGGAGCTTCATTCTATACGGGTGGGTAAACGCCTTGATGCGCTCCTCTGTGTCGAGGAACATGATGTCAAGCATGGAGACAGCATAACGTTCAGTTTATTTGAGCGTCAAGGAACATCGGGGTTTCCACGGACGCGCCGGGATTCTAGCCACGGGCTTGAATCCCGGGCAATCGTATCGCGGGATGAACAGCTTCGATCCATACCATCACCGGTCCGGCCTGAATTTCCCTCCCAGGGGCAAGCGGTACTCTACCCAGCGGACCCTTCCCGATTCGATCGCTTCCTTGATCGCGCGTTCTGGCCCCGACAACCGAGCGTCGCCCGATTTGACCTCGATGAATACGATTTCCCGCACGTTCCCTTCGGAGGCTCCGGGAAAGGCTATGAAGTCGACGGGCTTGCCGATGAAACGCGCGTCGGCAGGGTCGCAGGGAAAGTCGGGGAAGAACGGCGCCAGCTGCTCGCCTATCTGGCCGGTGAGCACGGCGCGCGACCGACGCACCGCGTCGCCGCGGGCGGCAAGAGTACCGGCGGCCATTCCGGCTTCGAGCCGCCTTTCCGCTTCGAGCCGTCCTGACCGCCTGCCCATGGCGAGCCCCGCCCACAATGCCGCAGCGGCCATCATGAAGACGAGGATCAGGAGGGCCACGGCGAACATGGCGGCGTCCGCTTGCTTCAGCGTTTCGAGGAAGGGCATACTGGCACTACGTAAGCGCACAGGAGACCGGCTGGTCAAGGGGATATGATGGGCGGAAACGCGGTTGGCAAGGTCGATGGCAAGCTTTCGGTGGTTTTCATGACGGCGGCCGCGGGTCCGGGCACCAGGGCAGCGCCGCTCGGGGCGGCGCGGGTCTCGTCGGCGCTCAAGGCCGCCCCGGACATCGCCGGACGGATCTCGGTCGCCATCGTAGAAGGCTTTGCGGGAGATACGCCTGAGGCGATGGCGGCGAAGGCCGCCGCGCTTCGACCCGACATCCTCGGCTTGTCGCTGTACTCGTGGAACGCTGGCCTGCTGGAGGCGGCATGCGCTCTGCTCAAGGAAGTGCGTCCCGGGCTCCTCGTCGTCGCCGGCGGGCCGGATGCCAGCGCAGCCCCCGAGCGGCTCCTCGCCGACGGCATCGCAGACATCGTCGTCACCGGCGAAGGGGAGGAATCCTTTCCCGTGCTCGTCCGCTCGAGGCTTGCCGGAACGCCGATGCCCGGCCCGCTCGTGCGCTCGCCGCTCCTCGATCCTGCAGGCCTCGCCTCTCCGTGGCTCGACGGCACGCTCGACCCGGCCCGCTGGGGCGGCGCCGCGATAGAGCTCACGCGCGGCTGTCCGTACCGCTGCGCCTTCTGCTTCGAATCCAAGGGCGCCGCAAGACTGCGGCGCTTCCCGCTGGAAGTCATCGATGCCGAGATTGCCCGTTTCGCCGCAGCCGGCGTCGAGGAAGTCTTCGTGCTCGATCCGACGTTCAATGCCGACTCCCGGCGGATGGCCGAAGCAATCCGGATATTCAGTGAACGCGGGCCGGACATGCGCTACGTCATCGAGCTGCGCGCCGAACTCCTGACCGCTGAACAGGCAAGGCTCCTGTCGACGATAGACTGTTCGGTGCAGATTGGCCTCCAGAGCTGCGACCCGAAGGTGCTCGCCCCATTGGACAGGAAGCTCGAGCCCGAGCTGTTCGCCCGCAAGATCAGGCTTCTCGAGGAGGAAGGCGTCATCTACGGACTGGACCTGATATACGGGCTTCCCGGCGACGACATCGCTGGCTTCAGGCGGAGCCTCGACTACGCGCTCGACCTCGGCCCGAACCACCTTGACGTCTTCAGGCTCGCCGTACTGCCTGGCACCGCGCTCGCGGACAGGGCCGCCAGCCTGGGGCTCGAATACGACGCGAAAGCCCCGTACCTCGTCAGATCGAGCCCCCGATTTGGTTCTGGCGACCTCGACGAGGCCCGGCGGCTCGCGGAGGCGGCCGACTTGTACTACACCAAGGGCCGGGCCGTCATGTGGTTTCGTCCCGTGGCTGCGCTTCTCCGCTTCCGTCCCTCGACCATCATCGCGCGCTTCGCCGACCACGTCGCCGGCTTGGGCATCGATCCCGCGTTGCCTCACCGGGAAATCGAGGGTATTCAGCTGCAATTCCTGTCGTCGCTCTTCGCCGAGCGGCCGCCGAAGGGGAACGCCGGCAAGGCGGCTGCGGACGCGGCACTCGACCTCGTCCGCGTCTCTGGCGCCTGGACCCGGGCCCTGGCCGAGGGCGAGAGCACCGAGCTGTCGCTCGGCTGGAATCCGGAGGACCTTCTCGACTACGCCACGGCGGACATCGCCGAATTCGCTGCCGAAGCTCCAAGGACCGCGGGGCGCTGGACATGCGCGCCTGGCAACGACGGCCCCCGTTTCATGAGGTCCGGCGCGGGTCGTGGGGTCCGCTCCCGATAGAGGCGCGGCCGACGGGCGGATCCCGCCGGAACGGCAGGTCGGCGTCGAGTTCCCGTGCGAAAGCCACCTCGCCTGCGCTGGCCTCCGCGAGCGCGTCCGCGAACGGGCGGGCGAGCCGCCGGTCGAAAACCCGGTGGAACGAAGACGCCAGGATCGACCTGAAGCCGCGCCTGGCCTTGTGGTGGCTACCCATGCCCGGGTCGAATCCGGCCAGGCCTTCCCTGATGGCGTAGTCTATCGGCGCGTAGTAGCACGTCTCGAAATGCAGGCCGGGCAGGTCCCGCGCCGAGCCCCAGTAGCGCCCCCATATGGTATCGGGCCCGCGGAACAGCATGGCGAGCGCCAAGGGATCGGCCGAGCCGCGCTCGTAGGCCGCCGAAAAGCGTACCGCCGACCCAAGGTATTCCGGAGCCAGCTCGAAAAATCGAGGCGGGAGGAAGCGGGCCGCCCATGGGCCGAATTTGTCGTTGGTGCGCTCGTCCCAGTCGGCCATCAGCCGCCACATCCGGTGGCCAGCCTCGTCGCCCCGGACCATCCTGACCGCGATGCCTGCCCGCTCGACGTCCGCCCTGTCCCGGGCGACGTTGCGCCTCATGTTCTTGGAGAACGAGCCGGTAAAGTCGTCGAACGTGCCATAGCCGGAGTTGGTCCAGCGGTAGGCCTGGCGTTTCCATTCCAGCCAGAGCCCATGCTTGCCGGCCTCTTCTCTTCCGCCGAAGGCGACCATGGCCTGGGCGAAAACCGGGTCTACCCAGTGGAAATGCGCCCCCGAGAAGCCGCCGTCCCTCGCGAGAGTGGCGACCGCCTCCGCCGAGGCGGCGAAGACTGGCCTCTCGTCAACGCCTGGCAGTACAAGCGGACGCCAGACCGGCGCCGGGGTGAAGGGAACCGCCCCCGCCAGCTTGGGATACCAGCGCAGCCTTACCGACCGCGCCGCCGCCTCCATGCCGTCGTCCCAGACGAAGCTGCCCGCCGAACCGAGCAGCACGAACAGGGGCAGGTAGGCCTCGACCTTTCCGTCGCGCGACAGTTCGGCGTGCGCGGGAATCCAGCCAGCGGCTTCCGACACGGCGCCGCTGGCTTCGAGCGACGCGAAGAATTCCCACGACAGAAAGGGACACGCGGCCGCGGGGCAGGAGTTCCACGATGCTCTGTCGACGTTGCTTATTGACCCGGCGACACGGATCGAGTACTCGCTCATCAGGGGAATATACTGGCGTAGGGACGCCGAGGACAGCCTCGGCCTAGGGAATCGCCGCGAACGAGGCCACGCGATTTCGGCCGGATTCCTTGGCCTTGAACAGCGCTTTGTCGGCGGCGGCGAACAACGAGACTGCATCGGCTGCGTCGGAAGGGCTCGAAGCAACCCCGATGCTGGCACTCAGCGATACGCGGACCGGAAAGCCGCCTGGTCCGTCGGCGAATTCGAAGTACAGCGACTCCGTCTCGGCGCGGATGCGTTCAGCGGCGGCCATGGCATCGTCGGGGCCGGCGTCGGGCATGAAAAACGCGAACTCGTCGCCGGCAAGCCGCGCGGCGACGTCGCCGTCGCGCACGAGCTTGGCGTACGCGGCGCCGGCCACCGATATGATCGAGTCGCCTGCCTTGGTCCCGTAGCGCTCGTTGAGCTCGTGGAAACGATCCAGGTCGAGCATCAGCGCGGAACAGACAGGCGGCTCGCCCGAGTTCCTCGAGAAACGGTTGTGCGTCGACTCCTCGATGAAGCGCCTGTTGAACAGCCCGGTGAGCGCGTCGGTGACGGCGCGCTTGCGGGCCGTCTCGCCCCAGCGCACGAGATCGTGCAGGAAGCCCGAAGCCTCGTCCAGCCAGCCGGCCATGACGCGGGCCATCGATGCCAGCATCCTCGTGCCTATCATGGGGTGCTCCCAGACGAGGCGGTAGAAATCAAGTCCTTCGAGCACAAGGAGCTCGGTATCTTCCAGCGCCGCACAGGTCGCGGAGCGCGGTTCGTTCTCGATTATCGACATCTCCCCGAAAAAGCGCCCGGAACCGAATTCATACAGGACCCGCTCGTTACCGTCACTGTCGGTCGCCAACGACGCGACCCTGCCGCTCCTGACTATGAACATCTCGGTACCGGGTTCTCCGCGCTTGAATATGACGTCGCCTTTCAGGAAACGTCGAGGCTCGAGGAAGGCCGACACGGCGTTCAGCTCGAGGCCGCTCATGCCCGCAAATAGCGGCGTATCGGTGATCGCCTCTACGATAGGGTTCATCGTCTCGCCTCTGGCGAGCCGTGTCTCGCCTCTGGCGAGCCGTGTCTCGCCTCTGGCGCAATCCGGCTCCTGACATCGTCGGACAACCGGTATACCCTTGCGCCGCCGTCTTTCCAGGCGCGAAGGAGGAGGCCATACGCCTGCTCGACGAGCGCCTTGAAATCCTTGCCGTCCTCCGGCCATGACGCGACGGCAATGCTGGCGCTCAGGCGGAACGCCGAGTCGCCGGTGACCGCTCCGAGGTCGATGCCGGCATAAGATGCCTGCACCCGCTTCGCGAGCGCGAGCGCATGGCTTGGCCCGCAGGCGCTGGCGACGATGGCAGTCTCGTTGCTCCGCAGGCGTATCGCCCAGGCCTTGCGGATCGAACGCGCCTCGTCCTTCAGTATGGCCGCAATACTCTCCATCGCCACGTCCCCGGCGCCATGACCCCACGTGTCGCAAAGTTCCTTGAATCGGTCGGGCTTGAACAGCACGATAGCGGCGGGAGCCTCGAGGGAGCGGTGCAATTCGTCGTCGAGGAACGAGCGGGACCACAGTCCCGTCGAGGCGTCTGTGTACATCTGGCGCCTGAGTTCGCGGACCCACGGCGCGTTGTCGGATATGAGCGCCTGGGTCGACCGCACGCGCGACGAAATCATCGCGACCGAGCGCAGCAGTATGCGTGCAGAAATGTCGGGCCGCTCGCGGGCCAGGTCGTCCATCGTCTCGCCGCGACGGGGAAATACCAGGATTTCGCAATCCTCCGCGCAGTCCGCCTCGGCGTCGTACATGGCGCCCCGCGAGAAGTCGAAGTCGCCGACGACGTCCCCCTCCTCGAAGCGCGCCATCTCCTCGACGTGTCCCGAGGCGTCGACCCTCGAAGCAGCCACCGTCCCGGAGCGCAGTATGAAGAACCTCTGCGCCTTGTCTCCCGTGCGAAACAGCGCCGATCCGGCCGGATACGAGGCAAGCTCCGACTTCGAGGCAAGCCAGAACAGGTCGTCATCGAGCAGGCGGGAAAAAAAGTCGGATTGTCTGAGGAGGGCGGCGATGTCTGACAGCCCGGAGGTTTCTTTCATTCTGCACAAAGTATAACCAGAGCGCGATCATAATGGAATAGCGGTCGGCCAGATGCCGGACCGACCGCGTTCCCTACTGGTTTACCGGTTTCATGGTCGGAAATAATATTATGTCCCTGATGCTGTAAGCGTCGGTCAAGAACATGATCAGGCGGTCTATGCCGATGCCCATGCCGCCGGTCGGAGGCATGCCCACCTCGAGGCTGGACACGAAATCCGCGTCGAACATGTATGCCTCGTCGTCGCCGAGTTCCCGCTCCTTGGCCTGCTGCTGGAAGCGGTCGTTCTGGACGATCGGGTCGTTGAGCTCGGAGTAGGCGTTGGCTATCTCGCGGCCGATGAAGGCCTCGAAACGCTCGGTCATGCTGGGGTCGCCAGGCTTCTGCTTGGTCAAGGGCGATATGTCGGCGGGATAATCGATGATGAAGGTAGGCTGGATCAGCTCCTTTTCCGCGTACTTCTCGAAGGCAGCGTTGAGGATGTCGCCCTTGTTGCAGTCCTTGAGCTTCTTCTTCAGGTCCTCGGTCAGCCCCTTCTCCGTGGCGAGAGCTCTGGCTTCCTCGTCTGTCTTCACCAGTGAGAAATCGATGTTGCCATACTCCTTGACCGCGTCGACCATGGTCAGGCGGCGCCACGGGGCCGCGAAGCGCAGCTCGGTGCCCTGGTACGTGACGGTCGTCGTGCCGCAGACCTTCTGGGCCGCGTAGGCGCAGATGTTTTCGCATAGTTCCATCATGTCGTTGTAGTCGGCGTAGGCCTGGTACAGCTCGATCATCGTGAACTCGGGGTTGTGCCTGATGTCGATGCCTTCGTTGCGGAAGTCCTTGCCCATCTCGTAGACCCGCTCCATGCCGCCGACTATGCAGCGCTTGAGGTACAGCTCGGTGGCGATGCGCAGGTAGAGCTGGAGGTTGAGGGCGTTGCTCTTGGTGACGAAGGGCCTGGCCGCGGCGCCCGAGGCGATGGTGCCCAGCACCGGAGTCTCCACCTCGATGTACTCGCGCGCGTCGAGGTACTCACGGACCGCGCGTATTATCTGAGTGCGCTTCTTGAAGGTGTCCATGACCTGGGGATTCATCACCAGGTCGAGGTATCGGCGGCGGTAGCGCTGCTCGGGATCCTTGAGGCCGTGGAATTTCTCGGGCAACGGCTCTATCGCCTTGGTCAGGAGGACCATGCGCCTGGCGTGGACGGATATCTCGCCGCGGCGGGTCTTGAACACGTAGCCCTCGACGCCGATGATGTCGCCGAGGTCCCAGGTCTTCACGTGGGCATACGCTTCGTCTCCGAGAGCCTCCGAGTTGAGGTACACCTGGACGCGGCCGTCGCGGTCCTGAAGGTCGATGAAGGCGGCCTTGCCGATGTCGCGGAAGCTCATTACGCGGCCGGCAACCGATACGTCCTTGTTCTCGAGCGCTTCGAAGCCCTGCTTTATCTCGACCGAGTGATGAGTCTGTTTCCAGGTGACGATGGCGAAGGGATCGCGCCCCTCCGCCTGGAGCCTGGCGAGTTTCTCCCGGCGAACCATCTGCTGTTCGCTCAACGCCCGCTGGGCGCTTTCCTCGTCGATCATGTCTCCGGCTCCGGTCTCTTCCTGGCTCATGCTCACTCCTTCGCGGGCACCATTGACAGGTCCTGCGGAAAACGATTGTACGTGGAAAACGGGACTCGTTTCAAGCGCGGGCATCCCGCAATGTCCTGGCTCCTCCTTCACCTGCCTGCAAGCCCGGATGCAGTTGTTCATCAATCTTCCTTAAATGAAATAATAATTATAATAATTCGCATTTATTATACTATATCTACTTGTTTATTGGCTATTTTTGGTATATACTCTAACCAAGAGGTACAAGAATGAGAACATTTACGAACAAAATGACAAACGGAATCGGGATCCTGGCTCTGGGAGCCTTCCTCGCATCGTGCAACAGCCCCATGGGTCTGGGCATTGACAGCGACGCGCAGCTGGCGGCTTCACGCGCCATCAGCCCGGCACGGTCGAGCCTCGGCCTGGCCGAGACCTTCGCGGCATTCGGCGGCGGAGCCGGCAT
>PGXR01000254.1 GCA_002839245.1 Spirochaetae bacterium HGW-Spirochaetae-7
GCCCTTCATGATACCCGCCCAGCTAAAGGACAAGGTTCCGCCGCATAACGCGGAAGCGGAACAGGCCGCACTGGGCGCATTGCTGCTCGATCCGGACGCGGTGCCGCATATACTGCGGTATCTGCGTCCGGATGATTTCTATGTCAACTCGAACAAGAACGTTTTCGCCGCCATAATATCGTTGTTCGAGAAGGGCCAGAAAGCCGATCTCATCACGCTCGCTGACGAGATGCGCGTGCTCAGTTCACTCGACAGATCGGGCGGCCCCGCCTATATCGCCAAGCTCACCGATGCCGTACCGTCCAGCGCCAACATGGAGTACTACGCCAAGATAGTGCAGGAATGCTCCATCCGCCGCCGCCTCCTCAAGCTTTCTGCGGACATCAACCAGAAGGCGCACGACGATTCCATCGATACCGGCCTGCTTCTGGACGAGTTGCAGGAAAGCATTTTCGAGGTAAGCCAGGACAGGCAGACCTACTCGTACCGCAGCGTCAAGGAGATAGTCCCCGACGCGATGAAGATGATTGAGCAGCTGGCCAAGAACAAGAACCAGTATACGGGAATTCCTAGCGGGTTCACTGAATTGGACAGCATGACTTCAGGTTTCCAGGATTCCGAGCTCGTCATAATAGGCGCGAGGCCCAGCGTCGGAAAGACGGCCTTCGCGCTCAACATCGCGACGCATATGGCGCTTCGCGAGCGCGTACCGGTCTGCTTCTTTTCACTCGAGATGTCCGACCTTTCGCTGACCTACCGCATCCTGTCCAGCGAGGCGCGCATCGATTCGGAAAAGGTCAAGAGCGGCCTCATCAAGCCAAGCGACATCCAGAGCCTGATGGACGCGGCAAGCAGGATTTACGACGCTCCCATGTACATCGTCGACATCCCGAACATCAAGCTCCTGGACCTGCGCTCCCTCGCCAGGCGCATGAAAAGCGAGAAGGACGTCAAGATCATCTTTGTCGACTACATCACGCTGATAACCCATGAAAACCAGGACCTGCCACGCTGGGAACAGATATCAAGCATTTCACGTTCCCTCAAGGCGCTAGCGCGAGAATTGCGGATACCAGTCATCGCGCTGTCCCAGCTAAAGCGCGAGGCGGAAGGCAAGCAGCCTTCGCTGGCCGACCTCCGCGAGTCCGGCTCGATAGAGCAGGACGCCGACCTCATCATGTTCCTGCACCGCGAGAGGGAAATAGACAAGCGCAGGGACGAGCGCTCGCCCTACACGCCGACCGACCTCTTCGTCGCCAAACACCGCAACGGTCCCGTCGGCAAGGTCAACCTCCTGTTCTTCCAGAAGTTCACCCGCTTCGAGTCGCTTGAAAAGGAACACGTCGAGCATTAGAATTGCCGGGTGCTCCAACACTGCCATAGCCTGCCAGGAGGCGCGATCGATGGATCTTGAAAAGAATTATGACTTGAGCTTCCTCGTCAACGACAGTGAGCGGATGGTGCTCGACGAACTGGGCCGGCGCCTTGACGATGCCGAGGGAATTTGCGTCTGCCAGGACTGCGTCGTCGACATGGTGACGCTCGCCCTCAACTCGCTGGAACCTCGCTACCACGCCTCGCTCATGGGTACGATGTATGCGCATGCAGCGGAGGAGGGCGCCTATGCGGAACGCGTCCGCGAGGCGGTCACGACGGCGATGTCCAAGGTAAGGGACAACCCCTCGCACCAGTAGGCGTCAATCCTGGCCAGCGGCCGAGTCCATGAAGCCAAGTTTCCTGATGGAGTGGTAGCGACCCGAGAACAGGGTCTTGAACGGCTCCTTCTGGATGCCCGTCTTCATATCCGCTTCTACCTTGTCGTACGAAGAACGCGGCAGCTTCACGACACCTGTCTGTCCTGACTTGAGCCCAAGGATATGGAACTCGAGCGCGCCGTCCATGGTGCCGTTGTAGAGTACGCTGGTGTCAGCCTCGGGTTCGGCTTCGTCGGCCTTGCTCTGCAGGAAATACTTCAGGGCCTCGACGACCCTTGGATCGAGACCGTCGCGCAGCGTGCGCGCCCGTTCGAACAGTTCCTGGTAGCCGAGCAGAATCTCCGATGTCCCTGGCGCGTCTACCTTGCCGCGATACACCGACAAGCGGTCCGGTTCGGGCAGGACGATCGCGTCGATGCCGCGTGAGGCCGACGACAAGTGCAGCGGCAGTTCGGCCCTGACGAGAGCGCCGCACCGCGGGCAGACCGCCGAGAGGGATTTGCCGTCGGCAAGGAGGGACAGGAACGAAGCGTCGGAGTCAAGATTGATTTTATCTGGAACGTCGATATCGACCATCGCGTCGCAACGGCAACGAACCTGCTTCATGTATACCTCCATCGAATTAATATTGTCGTATGACGAGTCCGTCATTTACCGGAGAAGAATATAAAGTCGCCGACCGTTGAAAGCAAGAATATCGCGGCGACCGTGACGATGCCTACCGTCTGGTACCTGAGCACCGTTTTTACCTTCGCGGCTTTCCGCCTGACGATCTCTATGACGAAAAGCAGTATCGAGCCTCCGTCGAGCAGGGGTATCGGCAAAAGATTCATGGCGAAAAGGCCGATGGACAGGATGGCCAGGAAACCGAGCGCGGCGGAAAGCCCTCCCGCCGTTTCGCCGGAGAGCCCGTTCTTCGCCACCGTGCCGACCATCCACGTTATCCGCGCCGGGCCGGAGACCGCCTTGAGCAGGTTGACACCCATGAACAGCGAGGCTATTCCCCGATACGTGCCGGATATCGTCTTGACGGTTTCGACGAATCCCATAGAGACGGCATCGGCGAATCCCGAGGCACGCACTCTATGGTCGATCGTTTTCCAGCCGATGCCGAGATCAGCGGCGGCGCCGTCGATGTAGGAAAGCACCAGCGTAGCCGACTCTTCCTGCCCGGCGCGGAGATAGGCGATGTCGACACGCTCCGGTCGTTCCTTTTCGAGCAAGGCCGACAAGGCCACCGTGTGTACAATCGGCTGCCCCGCGACCGAAAGGATCCTGTCGCCCGCGCGCAATCCTGCCAGCGCAGCCGGACCCGCGGGATCGACGATGCCGATGACAGGTTCGATCCAGGGGTAGACGCCAATTCGCCCCGCTCCGGTGTCCTTGTTCATTTCGGGACGGAGGCTCGACTCGATGCGGGTACCTGAACGGTCAATGCCGATGGTGGTCAGCCTTTTTGCCGACAGGGAAACGGCTTCCTGAATCTCGGAAAACACCGAGACCTGTTTTCCGTTTATCGAGGTAATCCTGTCACCGCTTTTCAGCCCGGCAATATCCGCCGGATACCTGCCGCCGTCGTATTGGCTGGCCAGTATAATCCTGTTCTCGTAGCTTTTTACTTCGTAGCCTACAGCCATGACGGCGCAATAG
>PGXR01000255.1 GCA_002839245.1 Spirochaetae bacterium HGW-Spirochaetae-7
CGGGCTGGGCCGAGCCTTGAACAGCGCCACCAGGAACGCCACCGCCACCAGCGAGCGTTCGCCACCGGACAACAGCGACAGCCGCTTGACCTTCTTGCCGGCCGGACGGGCTTCCACGTCCACGCCGGTGGTCAGCCATTCGCCGGGCTCGGTGAGCACCAGACGTCCCTCACCGCCCGGGAACAGCCGGGAGAAGGAGTCGGCGAAGGCGGCTTCGACATCGGCGTAAGCGGCGGCGAAGACGTCCTGAACGCGGGCGTCGACGTCGTTGATGATGTCGACCAGGTCGTCGCGGGTCTTGCGCAGGTCGACCAACTGCTCGGCCAGGAATGTGTGCCGCTCACTGAGGGCCTCGAACTCCTCCAACGCCAGCGGGTTCACCCGACCCAACACGGCCAGGTCACGCTCAGCCGCCCGCAACCGCTTCTCCTGTTCGGCACGGACGAACGGCACCGGCTCAGGCTCACTGCCATCCTCGGCCGGCTCCACCAAGAGCACCGGCACCGGCACCTGCGGGCCGTACTCGGCCAGCAACGCCTCGGCCTCCAGGCCCAGTTCGGTCAGCGCCTTCTCGGTCAGCGCCTCGATCTTCATCTGCTGCTGCGCGCGGGCCAACTCGTCGCGGTGGACGGTGTCGACCATCCCCTCGAACTCCTTGGCCAGGTCCTGCCGCTCGAGGACGAGGAATCGGCCAAGGTCGTCGAGAAGGCCTTCGTATCCAACGGAATCAAGATCCATACCGGCGCACGCGCACAGAAGGCAGTCGTTTCAGCCACCGGCGCAGCAGTGAGTGTAACGCTTTCCGACGGCAGCGAAACCGTCTTCGAGGCGGAGAAGCTTCTGGTATCGGTCGGACGGGCGCCAAACACCGAGGGCATAGGGCTGGAAAGACTGGGCATCAGGATGACCAGGGGCTATGTCGAGACGGGCGACTGCTACGAGAGCTCCGCCGCCGGCGTGTACGCCATAGGTGACATAACCATCCAGCCACAGCTGGCACATGTCGCGTCCAAGGCCGGTGAAATCGTGGCGGAACATGTCGCGCATGTCCTGCTCGGCTCCCCGGAGCCACACGAGAGCAGGATCAACCCCTACACGATTCCGAGCGCAGTCTATTGCGAGCCGGAACTTGCATCCTTCGGACTGTCGGAGAAAAAGGCCAAGGAGTCAGGCACAAGCCACGCGGTAGCGCGCTTCCCGTATCGCGGCATAGGCAAGGCGGTAGCCACCGGCGTGCCGGAAGGCCAGGTCAAGATCCTTTTCACTCCGGACTCGGGCGCCATTCTCGGCGCGTCCATCGTAGGGGCCGGAGCCACCGACACCATCCACGAGCTCCTGCTCGCCTCGCATGCGGAACTGACGCTCGAGGATGTCGCCGACATGGTACACGCCCACCCGACGCTCTCGGAAGGCATCATGGAAGCGTGCAAGGCGGGACTCGGCAAGGCGATACACATCTGACACTACAAGACTTCCCGACCAAGCAGCTCCGGCAATCGCGGGACCCCCTCACGGGGGTCTCGTCTTTTCAATGCCGGCTTGGCTATGGTGCCGATTTTTCTTATCTTTATGATAATATTTGAAGGAGGATGTTCATGTCATTATTTTCAGTCAATTGGCTCGCGGTCGCCGCCTGTGTCGTCATCAGCATGGTGAGCGGCATGGTCTGGTACAATCCCAGGACGTTCTTCACCATCTGGTGGAAAGGCATCGGCAAGTCCGACACCCAGGATCCAGGTGCCGGCGGTTCGATGGCCCTTACCTGGTCTCTGACGATACTGTCGTCGGCTGTGCAGGCGGCCTTTATCGCAATCGCCGTCAACATCGCAATCGGAGCGACCAGAGGGAATCCCCTGCTGGTCGGCCCGGCGACGGGCTTCGCCCTGTGGCTCGGCATCGTAGCCCCTACCAACCTGGTCAACAAGCTCTTCGCCGGGCACGGGTTGACGGTGTGGGCAATTGAAGCAGGAAACCACATGTTCAACTTTATCCTTTTCGGACTCGTGCTCGGCGCTTGGCGCTGAAGCCGCAAGTACCCGACTCCATTCGCCTTGCATTTAGTATCTTCAAGTGATGAAACGAAACGAACGAGAGCGCGCACCATCATCCGGGTCCGATCCGCAGTCGGCATTCCTCTCCGAACCGCCCCGCATGGCTTGGCCGCTGAAACTCCTCCTGCGATCGGTCGAGCGGAGCATCGGGAAGCGGCTGGTCGCCAACCGCATCCTTGGCTGGTATCCCAAGGCGCTGATAGGCTCCGGATTCCTGGAGGCCTTCGTCGCCCACGACGAGAGCGAGGCGCCGAAGCGGCTCCTTTCCATGGTGCGCATCTTCGTATCGTTCCGGGTATCCTGCGCCTTCTGCATCGACATGAACTCCCAGCATTTCAAGGATGCCGGGCTTTCGGAGGCGGATATCGAAACCCTGAGGAGCATAGCGGCAGATCCAGGCTCGATAGCCGGCGATGCGTTCACGCTCAAGGAACGCGCGGCGCTCCGCTACGCGGCTTCGATCACGTCGACGCCAGTCTCGTTCGATGCCGGCAATGTCGCCCTCGTGCGGGAACTCTATGGCGAGCGCGGCATGGTGATTCTCGCCAGCACCGCGGCCCAGGTAAATTTCTGGGCGCGCCTCATCCAGTCGCTCGGCGTCCCGCCGGCAGGCTTCTCGTCATCGTGCCGGGTCCTCCACCTGGACGAGTACAAGACTATCCGAGTGCCAGACCTGAATGCCACTCAAGCACTAACGAGACACCAAGAAAAAGCATGAATGCGCCAATGTATTAGCTGAAAATCATTCGAGCGATCAACAAGAGGAGATACCGCCATCATGAGGTTGATTAAGCTGATCGGTTTCCTTGCCGTCCTTGCCATGGCATCGTGTTCCGGCGACCACGGCATAGGGCCGGACTGGACCGGCAAGTTGCCGCCGGTCAGCCAGCCGTCCTTGCCCGACCTGATCCCCGGATACACCCAGCTCGATCCGGCGACCGGCCTGCACATGACCGGCACGCCCCTGCTGATAGACCTTGAAAGCTATAGGCTTGTCGTATCCGGCGCCGTGGACAATCCGTTTTCCCTGACCTATGACGAGCTCCGGCGCCTGCCCCGCCTGACGGCCAAGCCGGCCTTGGTATGCAAGGGATATTTCGAGGACTACGCGAACTGGGCCGGAACCTCGCTCGCGGCCATTCTAGACCTCGCCGGGCTCAAGCCTGGAGCCGTGGAAGTGGAACTGGTCTCCGCTGACGGCTATTCGAGCTCCGTGAAGATGTCCGAGGCTCTCGACCCTGGCGCATTCCTCGCCTACGAACTAGAGGGAAAAGTCCTGCCCGTGCTCCACGGCTTCC
>PGXR01000256.1 GCA_002839245.1 Spirochaetae bacterium HGW-Spirochaetae-7
AGTACTCGCCAACTTCGTAGCGAGTAAACTGAAACCCTTCTCGAAATTGACTTACTTCGAAACCATAGATAGCGTCATTGATTTTAATGGCTGCATTGCCCAAACGTTCAAACACCCAATTGGTTGATTTGCTCGGGAACACAAAGACGGCAGATGACTTACGAATACCCACAGACTCAGGCAGGTCCAGATCTTCTACCAAAGCGGGCTCTAGCTGCGGCGTGAACTCGGCAATTAATTGCAGGCATTCTTCAGGTGTAAACACCGTCTGGATGGCTGCCAAACGGGTTTGATCCTTCTGCGGTTCAAGGGCCTTGGTCATCTTCTGCTTCTCCATAAGGCGACCTTCAGCCGAAGCGCAGCGTGCCATTGAGGATCGAAATAAACCGTGGAACGCTTGGATACCTCGCTCATGGTATTTCTCCACATATCACGATACGCGCGCATTATAGCGTCATAACATTTAAACCTCGATCACCGTGAGCGAGAACGGCTGGCCTTACGTTCAGGATCGCGGCGGTCCGACCGGTTTCCTGAAGGTACTGGGTCCGCAGACGATCGGCTATGCTGACTTCTCCGGCAACCGTCAATACATCTCCGTGGGCAACCTTGACGGAGATGACCGGGTCAGCCTGTTCCTGATGGACTATCCGGGGCACGTCACCGTGAAGATCGACGGCATCGCCGCGAGCGCGGCCTCGGTCATCGCGATGGCCGGCACCAGGGTGCTGATGGCGCCCACGGCCCTGATGATGATCCACAACCCCATGACGCTCGCCTATGGCGACCACCAGGACATGCAGAAGGCCATCGGCATGCTGGAGGAGGTCAAGGAGAGCATCATCAACGCCTACGAGATCAAGACGAGCCTCGGAAGGGCGAGGATCGGCCACCTCATGGACAGCGAGACGTGGATGAACGCGAGAAAGGCCATCGAGCTGGGTTTCGCGGACGCGATCCTGGAGGACGCGAAGAAGACCTCGGACGAGGGGGCCTACTCGTTCTCCACCAAAAGCTCGCAGGTGTCGCTGATGAACAAGATCAAAGGCACATGCGCGCGCCAGACGGAACAGGAGCCACCTGAAAAAGGCGCAGCCGGGCACAGCGGGCTCGAGAAACGACTGAATCTCATCAGACCCCGATAGGAGGATACACATGGGCAAGATCAACGACATGCGCGCCCAGCGCGCGAGGACCTGGGAGCAGGCGAAGGCATTTCTCGATGCGAAGCGCAATGGAAAAGGCATCCTGAGCGCCGAGGACACGGCGGCGTACGAGAAAATGGAGAGTGAGATCGTGGACCTGGGACACGAGATCGAGCGGCAGGAGCGCGCCGAGGCGTTCGAGCGCGAGCTGAACGCCCAGGTGGGAACGCCCATCACCAGCCGCCCCGAGACCGCGCAGAAGGGCGGGAAGAAGACCGGACGGGCCTCGGACGAGTACCGCAGGGCCTTCTGGAACCAGCTCAGGCGCCGCGAGAACACACCTGACCTGCACAACGCGCTGCAGGTGGGGACCGACACCGAGGGCGGCTACCTGGTGCCCGACGAGTTCGAGCGCACCCTGGTGGAGGCGCTGGCCGAGGAGAACATCTTCCGCTCGATCGCGCACATCATCCACACCAGCAGCGGCGACCGCAAGATCCCGGTGTCCGCGTCCAAGGGCGAGGCCGCGTGGATCGACGAGGAGGGAGCCTATCCCGAGAGCGACGACGCCTTCGGCCAGGTGACCATCGGCGCGTACAAACTGGGCACGATCATCAAGGTCTCCGAGGAGCTGATCAACGACAGCGTGTTCGACATCGAGTCCTACATCGCCCGGGAATTCGCACGCCGCATCGGGGCGAAGGAGGAGGCGGCCTTCTTCACCGGCGACGGATCGGGCAAGCCCCTGGGCATCCTCGCGGCCACAGGTGGCGCGCAGGTCGGTGTGAGCGCGGCCTCCGCCACCGCGATGAGCTGCGACGAGGTCATCGACCTGTTCCACTCGCTACGGTCCTCGTACCGCAAGAACGCGGTGTGGCTGACCAACGACTCCACCATCAAGGCGATCCGAAAGCTCAAGGACGGCAACGGCCAGTACATCTGGCAGCCCTCGCTCACCGCGGGAAATCCGGACACCCTGCTCAACCGTCCCGTGAAGACCTCGGCGTACATGCCCGAGATCGCCAGCACGGCCAAAACTCTCGTGTTCGGGGACTTCTCGTACTATTGGATCGCCGACCGCCAGGGCAGGACCTTCAAGCGCCTGGGCGAGCTGTTCGCACCCACCGGCCAGGTGGGATTCCTCGGATCCCAGCGCGTCGACGGACGCCTGATCCTGGGCGAGGCCGTCAAGGTCCTCCAGCAGAAGGCATAGGAGCAAGCGATGGGTCACAACACGAAAAACCATAGGGAGCAGGGCGGAGACAGGACCTATATCGGCGGCGAGGTGGTTCTCGCCGCCGGCTCGAAGGTCACCGTCGAAGCGGGGGCCGCCATCGAGGGCCTGCCGATCGCACTCGCCGAGAAGGCCGCAAGCCAGGCGGACAGCACCGCCACCACGGCCGAGGCCCTCGCAGCGGACCTGAACGCGCTGCTGGCCAAGCTCAGGGCGGCCAATCTGATGGACAGCTGATGGCCAAAGAAATGACCAGGGCGCCTTCGGAAATCCCGGAGGCGCCGTTTTATCGCAAGGAGAGCCCATGATAGCCACGCTGGACATGCTGAACACCTACAGCGGCAACTTCGAGGAATCGGTGGAGGCGGCGCAGCTGAAGACCGCGTTCCTCGCCGCGGCCGAGGAGATCGCCACCTCCCATCTGGGCTTCGATCCGGGTGCGCGGTCCTACACCGATGTGGTGGCTTCGGGCACCGGCATGAGGCGGCTGTACCTTCCCTCTCGCAACATCATATCGGTCGAGGCGCTCACGATGGGGGGCTGTGCGGTGGACCCCTCGCACGTGGCGGCGTGCGACGACCACATCGTCTTCATCGACCACACCGTCAAGTTCCCCTACGGAGAGGACAACATACTCCTGAGCTACACCGCGGGCTGGGAGCGGGAGACGATGCCGGCCGTCATCACGCTCTCGATCCTGCGCATCGCGACGCTCATGCTCAGCGAGACCGGCGGGAACATCGGGCTGACGGGCAAGAGCTTCGCGGACAACACCCGCACGTTCATCAACTACAGCAACTACCGCAAGTACCTCCAGCCCCTGGACGCGCTTCGGATCATCAGGTTCTGAGCATGTTCGGCAGACGCAGGCACACCACCCAGAGCGTCTCGGTGGAGACCGACATTTCCGAGC
>PGXR01000257.1 GCA_002839245.1 Spirochaetae bacterium HGW-Spirochaetae-7
CTACACGCTCGAAGCCATAGGCTATGACAACAAGGGCGATGCGCAGGAAGCCGTCAACGTGGTCCGCCGCCTGACGAGCCAGGACAAGGTCGTGGCCATACTCGGCCCGAACGCGTCCGGAAACGCCATCCCCATAGCGCCGATCCTGGAAGCCGCCAAGGTTCCGGATATCGCTACCGTAGCCACCAACCCCAAGGTGACCGTGCTCGACGGCAAGGTAAAGCCGTACAATTTCCGCGTCTGCTTCATCGATCCCTACCAGGGCGCCGTCGCCGCCGGTTATGCGTATGACGTGCTCGGAGCCAGGAAGGCCGCCATACTCTACGACGTGTCCGACGACTACTCCCAGGGTCTCCGCCAGTTCTTCGTAGAGAACTTCAAGAAGAACGGCGGCACGATCGTTGCCGACGAATCCTTCAAAGGCGGCGACGTCGACTTCAGGCCCCAGCTTTCCAAGATCAAGGCCCAGAATCCCGACATCATATTCATGCCCTACTTCTTCAAGGAAGTTGCGCTTTCCGCCAACCAGGCGCGCGAGCTCGGCATGAAGCAGGTACTGATGGGTGGAGACGGATGGCCGTCCGACCAGCTGATCAGCATGGGCGGCGCCGCCGTAGAGGGCAGCTTCTTCGTAAACCACCTCGACTACGACGATCCGGATGTCCAGGACTACAAGGCCCGCTACTTCAAGAAGTACGGCGTCGCGACCGAACTCAACGGCTACCTCGTCCACGACGCGGTGCTGATGCTCGTCGACGCGCTCAAGCGCGCCGGCAAGCCCGACGGAGAGTCGATCGCCAAGGCGCTCGAGAGCGTGGACATCAAGGGAATCACCGGCACCATCAAGATCAGCCCCCTGACCCACAACCCCGAGGGCAAGGACGCCGCCATCATCAAGATCGTTTCCGGCAAGTATATCTTCCAGCAGAAATACGCGGCCAAGTAACAAATCCTCTCCCGGGAGCGCCCTCAAGGGGGCGCTCCCGTTCCTGCGGGACTCACCCGTACGACAAGGGGCGGCGTTCGTCGTCCCAATCCCATGGGCGGCCATCGTCGCCTGGCATGCGGAGCGGATATGGCTCAATTCCTCCAGCAGATGGTCAACGGCCTGTCCATCGGAAGCGTCTACGCGCTGATGGCCGTTGGTTACTCGCTTGTTTATTCGGTAATGAACTTCTCCAATTTCGCCCACGGCGGCGTCATAATGTTCGGGGCGTATTTCGGATTCTACGCCATCACGCTGCTCAAGCTGCCGTTCCCCGCCGCCTTCGTGCTTGCCTTCCTCGGTACGGCCGCGCTCGCGGTGCTCATCGAACGGATAGCCTACAAGCCGCTCCGCGAGCGGAATGCGCCTTTCCTGTATTTTATCATTTCGGCGATGGGCGCCTCTATCTTCCTCGAGAACATCATCATCGCTACCATCGGGCCGACCTTCCGCACCTATCCGGATGTCTTCCCGCGGTCGTCGATTTCACTTGGCCTCGTCAATATCGGTCGCCTCGACCTTATCATGTTCGCCGTATCCGCCGTCAGCCTGGCCGGGCTCGTGCTCTTCATAGAAAAGACAAAGATGGGCAAGGCCATCCAGGCGTCAGCCTACAACATGAAGGCCGCTGCCCTGATGGGCGTCAACACCGACCGTGTCGTGATGATAGTCTTCGCCCTTGGCGGCATGCTGGCAGGAATCGCCGGCGTCTTCTTCGGCATGAAGTACACGGTCTATCCGCAGATAGGCAACATAACGACGAAGTCGTTTGTCGCGGCCGTCTTCGGTGGCCTGGGATCGCTGCCAGGCGCCGTGCTCGGCTCGGTTCTCCTCGGCATCATCGAGACGCTAGTCGCAGGCTACCTTTCCAGCCAGTTCCGCGACCTCATAGCGTTCGTCATCCTGATCGGCGTCCTCGTATTCCGGCCCTCCGGAATCATGGGAAAGACGACCGAGGACAAGGCGTAGGGGGACTGCATGAGCTCATATCTCGAAGGCATCATCATGCTGTCGGGGATAAACCTGATAGCGGTCCTCGGACTCAGCCTGCTTACGGGTTTCGCCGGGCTTTTCTCGTTCGGCCACGCGGGCTTCATGGCGATAGGCGCCTACTCTGCCGCCATCTGTACCACCCTCCTCAAGCTGCCCTTCTCCGTCGGCATAGCGGCGGGCGCCCTGGTGGCGTCAGGATCGAGCTGGCTCATCGGCCGTGCGACCCTCAGGCTCAAGGGCGACTACTTCTGCATCGCTACGCTGGGCTTCGGCGAGGCGATCAGGCTTATCCTCGACAATTTCCAGGGCCTGGGCGGCTCGCGCGGCTGGCCGGGCATTCCCGCCTCTACGACGATCTGGAACATCCTCGTCCTCGACGTGATAGGCGTCGTCCTCCTGGCAAACCTCGTGCGCTCCCGCCACGGTCGGAACATGATTGCCGTACGCGAGGAAGAACTGGCAGCCCAGGTAGCGGGTATCAACACCTTCAAGTACAAGATGCTCGCGCTGATGGTAAGCGCCGCCTATGCCGGAGTCGCCGGGGCGTTGCTTGCCCACTACATGACCTTCATCCAGCCCAAGATGTTCAGCCTGGTCAAGTCTACCGAACTGACGATCATAGTCATCTTCGGCGGCCTCGGAAGCATCTCGGGCTCGGTCCTTGGCGCCGTCGTGCTGACTTTCCTGCCGGAGCTCCTGCGCGCCGTCGACAAGTGGCGCCTGGTAGTCTACGGACTGGCCGTCATAGGCATCATGATAGGCAGGCCGCGCGGGCTGATGGGCGGCTTCGAGCTGACCCCCTCCGCGGTGCGCCGATGGATATCCGACCGCAAGGACATGAAGACGGCCAAGGCCTCCCAGGTCGCCGAGGACGCCAGCGCCGGAAAGGACGGACTATGATCGACATCCTCGAAGTCCAGGGGCTGACGAAGCGTTTCGGCGGGCTGGCCGCTGTGGACAAGGTTGATTTCTCCGTCCGTGCGGGCGGCATATCGGGTTTGATTGGCCCGAACGGAGCTGGCAAGACGACCATCTTCAACCTGATCACCGGCGTGTACAAGGTCACTTCGGGCACGGTCACCTTCGAGGGCCGGAACATCACCGACATGGAACCGTACCTGATAGCCGGGCTCGGCGTCACGAGGACTTTCCAGAACATCAGGCTGTTCAAGAACCTGTCCGTCCTGGACAACGTACTGACCGCCTGCCACGCGAGTGCGACCTACGGCCTCGTCGATTCCTGGCTCCGCCTTCCGCGGTTCAGGCGCGAGGAGAAAGTCCTCAAGGAAAAAGCCCTCGAGCTGCTCGAGATC
>PGXR01000258.1 GCA_002839245.1 Spirochaetae bacterium HGW-Spirochaetae-7
TCTTCTTCGAGCTGCTCTTCGGCATCGCGCTGGGGCTCAAGAAAGCCCAGAAGCCGGGAGGCAAGCTTGACAAGGGTACGAGCTTCGTAACGATGATCATCTACGGGATGCCGTCATGGTGGCTCGCGATGATGCTCATACTGTTCTTCGTCTACGGGCTCAAATGGTTCCCCTCCGGCGGCATCAGCTCGGTCCCGACGCCGGAAGGATTCATGTACCTGGTCGACAGGATATGGCATATGGTCCTGCCGATCATGACCCTCGTGATCCTCGGATTCTGGAGCCTTTCGTTCGTCGTCAGGAACGTCGTGCTCGGCATCCTGCAGGAAGACTACATCATGAGCGCCCGTGCCCGCGGCGTACCCGAGAACAAGGTATTGTTCGGGCACACACTGCGGACCGCCGCGCCGCCGCTCGTGACGATGGCCCTGCTGTCGCTGCTCGCGTCGCTGTCCGGAGCCATAATCTTCGAAGGAATCTTCTCGTGGCCCGGCCTCGGCAACCTCTATTGGGTGGCCGTCCAGCAGAACGACATACCGGTACTGATGGGCGACCTCGCCATCACGACCGGGATATACCAGGCCGGTCTGGTCCTCCTGGACCTTATCTACGGATTCCTCGATCCGCGCATCAAGGTAGGGGGCAAAGCATGAGCATGCAGGATTTCAGCTATCGCCTCAAGGAATTCTGGGACGACTTCCACAAGGAGGGTTCCGGACTCGTCGGCCTCGGCATCCTGGGACTGGCGCTCCTCGTGGTCGTTCTCGAGCCGGTTGTCCTGCCGTACAAGGACGTAGACGGCAACTGGCGGAACATCACCTATTGGCAGGACAACCCGCCCGCCGCTCCGCCCGCGTGGACCAACCTGTTCTCGGCCAGAAAATCCGCGACGACGGCCCGTTTCACCAACCCGGTGATAGCGGACGAGGATGACCCCGAGTACGGGCCGGTACGCGTCTACACTTTCAAGTACGACTACAAATTCGACCGTTCGCCGCTCGACATCATCCTCAAGGCCGTGGGCACCGGGACGGTCTTCATGAACCTGTCGATTGAGCGGCCCGACGGCGAGACCGTCTTCCTCGGCCAGCTGTACCAGGACGGACTTGACGGCGACCAGGTCCGATTCTCGATTGACGCCGATGGCAGTTCGGCTGTCTACGAGTTCATCCGCAACTTGGCCAGCGAGGAATCGATAGCCAATTCAGACTCCTCGAATATCAAGCCGACCAACATCATCTTCTCCAAGTCGGGAGCCGACATGCTCGCAGCGAGAAATCCGCTGAAGGGCGTATACCTGTACAGGGTCAAGATTCCCACCGCGCTGTTCGAGAACGAGGCCAACTCCATCGATGACATCACCATGGTGGTTACAGGCCGCGTTTCAGGCCTCCTCGGAACCGATACCTCGAAGCGCGACCTGTACTCGGGCATTGTGGCCGGCCTCAAGTGGGCGCTGTTCATCGGCCTCGTCACCAGCATCATCTCGGTGCTGATAGGCGTGCTGTACGGCATCATCAGCGCGTATTTCGGCGGAGTCACCGACACCCTCATGTCCTTCGTCTTCGAGATATTCGTATCGATCCCGGTGCTGCCGGTACTCATCGTGCTGTCGGCGATATTCAAGCCGAGCATCTGGATCATCATCGCCGCTCTGATAGTCTTCTCGTGGGTCGGCCCGGTCAAGACAGTCAGGTCGATGGCGCTACAGATCAAGGAAGAGACATACATCGAGGCTGCCAAGGCCCTGGGCTCGGGCAAGTGGCGCATCATCTTCAAGCACATGGCTCCGCTGCTCCTGCCGTACTCGTTCGCGAACATGGCGTTGTCGGTACCGGGATCGATAGTTTTCGAGGCGTCGTTGTCCTTGCTGGGACTCGGCGACCCGACGATCATCACCTGGGGCCAGATACTCCATGACGCCCAAAGTTCCGGGGCAACGCTGAACGGGTTGTGGTGGTGGATCGTGCCGCCAGGACTGTTCATCGCGATCATGGGCATGACGTTCGCCTTCCTGGGTTTTGCCATGGACAAGATCCTGCACCCGAAATTGCGCACGAGGTAAACCATGGACAAACTACTTGAAGTCAAGAACCTGAAGCTGTATTACCATACCTCCAAAGGCGCGGTGCTCGCGCTCGACGACGTGAGCTTCGACATGTACAAGGGCCAGACGCTCGGCCTGGTCGGCGAATCCGGCTGCGGCAAGACCACGACCGGAGTCGCCCTCCTGCGGATGCCGTCGCCTCCCGGGCGCATCGAGGAAGGCTCGAAGATAATCCTCGACGGTCGGGACATCATGCCCCTTTCGGAGAGGGAAATACGCAAGACCATCCGCTGGGAAGAAGTCTCGATGGTATTCCAGGGAGCGATGAACTGCCTGACCCCGGTCTACACGATAGGCAAGCAGATGCTCGAGACCCTGCAGGAACACCGCGACATGGACAAGGCGCAGGCCCAGGAACTCATCAAGGAGTACCTCGGGCTAGTCGGCCTGCCTGCCGAGGTCATGGGTCGATACCCGCACGAACTGTCGGGCGGCATGAAGCAGCGCATCGTCATCGCGACCGCGCTCTTCCTCAAGCCCAAGCTGGTGATCCTCGACGAGCCGACCACGGCGCTGGACGTGATAGTGCAGGCGCAGATAATCAACCTTCTCAAGAAGCTCAAGAAGACCTTCGACCTGTCGTTCATATTCATAACGCACGATCTTTCGCTCGAAGCGGAGGTTTCCGACCGAATCTGCGTGATGTACGCCGGGAAGATCGCCGAGCTGGGCACGAACCAGCAGATATACGGCAAGCAGGGCCCGATGCACCCGTACACGGAGAAACTCTTGCAGGCTACGCCGTTGCTGCGCAAGAAAGTGGAAAGCCTCTCGTACATTCCGGGCACTCCGCCTGACCTGATCTACCCGCCCAAAGGTTGCCGGTTCCATCCGCGCTGCCACAGGGTCATGGACAGGTGCAGCCAGGAAGAGCCGCCGCTTTTGGAGATGGAGCGCGGCCACATGGTAGCCTGCTGGAGGTGCGGCAAATGACAGCCAACGAATCGGACCTCATACTCGAGGTCAAGGACCTCAAGAAGCATTTCGCCCCGCACCAGAGCCTCGCCCAGACGCTGACGGGCAAGAACCGCAATGTTGTGCGGGCCGTCGACGGCATCACCTTCGGCATCCGCCGCGGCGAGATCTTCGGCCTGATAGGCGAATCCGGCTCGGGCAAGACGACGACGGGCAAGCTCGTGATGAA
>PGXR01000259.1 GCA_002839245.1 Spirochaetae bacterium HGW-Spirochaetae-7
CGCAAGCGGGCTCGCGTACGGCACCGTCGACTTCCTGTTCGCCGATGAATCAGGCAAGGCGTTCACGGTCTGTGAAATCAATTCCTGCCCGGGTTTCGAGGAATTCGAGCGGGTCACGAGGCTGGACGCCGCCGGAGCAATCCTTTCGAGCGCCCTGGCTTCCGCGGTGAAGCGCGAGCCTTGCCCTCCCCGGCGGGAACCGGCATGACATTCCGGGACTCGGCCGCAGTCTACGCGTACCTCGACCGCTACCTCAACTTCGAACGCAAGCTGGAGCCAACCGAATACCGGCTTGACAGGATGATGGCGCTACGGGACTTGTTCGGCAGGCCCGACGACCGCTATCGCGTCGTCCACGTAGCTGGATCGAAAGGCAAGGGCTCCACTGCCACAATGATCGCTGCCGTCCTCGCCCGGCGGGAAGGGCCGATAGGCCTCTACACGTCCCCGCACCTCCTGTCGTTTACCGAGCGCATAGCCGTAGGCGGTCGTCCCGTATCTGATGACATCCTGCTCCCGGCCGCGCGGGAACTCGCGGAGACGGTCGAAAAGACCACCTCCGCCGATTACCCTGGCGGCGAGTCGCCTACCTACTTCGAGTTGCTGACGATGCTTGGTTTCCTGTGCTTCAGGAATGCCGGCTGTACCAGCGCGGTCATAGAGGTGGGGCTCGGAGGCAGGTTGGACTCGACAAACGTCGTCAATCCCGTCGCATGTGCCATTACCCAGATAGAGCTTGAGCACACCGACCTGCTCGGCACGACGATACCCCTGATAGCGTACGAAAAAGCGGGCATCATCAAACCGGGCGTGCCAGTCTTCACGAGCGCGACCAGGCCCGATGCCCTGTCAGTGTTCAGGACAAGGGCGACGGAGCTGGGATCAGCCCTTACGGTCCTTGACGAGGCAGCCGACATAATCGATTGCACCATCCGCAGGAATGGCACGAGCGCCACGGTACGATGGCGTGACGATTCAATGTTTTCAGCTCCACTGGAATTGCGCACGCCGATGATAGGCCGGGTCCAGGCCCGGAATGCAGCGCTTGCGGCCATCGTGACCCGCCGCCTCGGCTGCGACGCGGATTCGATTGTCGCCGGAATAGCCGAGGCCAGGCTCCGCGCTCGTTTCGAGATACTCGACGGAAACCCGACGGTCATACTCGACGGCGCGCATACGGAAGATTCGGCCAAGGCCTGTGCCGAGGACTTCTCCAGCCTGTTTCCCGAGGGCGGATCATTGCTGTTCGGTTGCGCCAAGGGAAAATCGACCCGTCCCATGGCCGCCGCCCTCCACGCAACTTTCGGCGAAGTCATAGTCACCAAGCCCGGTACCTTCAAGGAGAGCGAGCCTGGCGAGATAGCCTCAGCCTTCGAGGCGGAGGGGTTCAGGGTGCGGCGGATCGACGAAACGGACGAGGCGATTGCAGCAGCGCTGGCAGCAGCGAAGGAAAGCGGCCATCCCCTCCTGGTGACCGGCTCGTTCTACCTGTGCGCCGCCGCGGCCGCTACCGTCGACAAGCGGGCTCGCTAGCGGGACATCAGCTCTCTACGCGGTTCCTGCCACCCTGCTTGGCCCGGTACATCGCGGCATCGGCCCGGCCGACCCAGTCCCCGACCGCATCTCCGCTCATGTACGGGGCGACGCCTATCGAAGCCGTGACCGAGATTTTCTTGCCCGCCGATTCCACGACCGACCCGGCGATCTTGATGCGGATCCGTTCTGCTATGGCCAGGGCCGCGCTCATGGCGCTGCCAGGCAGCAGCACGAAGAATTCTTCGCCGCCGTAGCGGCCGGCGTAATCCTCGCGCCGCAGGCAGCCGCGCAACGCGTCGCCCATGGATCGAAGCACATCGTCGCCGGCTACATGACCGAAGGTGTCGTTTATCGACTTGAACTTGTCGAGGTCCAGCATCATGCCAGTCAGGGGAGCGCCTTCTTCAGCGGCCCGCCTCATTTCCAGTTCAAGCCGCGCGTTCAGGCTGTGCCGGTTGAGCAGCCCGGTGAGCACGTCGAAGCGGGCTGCCGCGGCCAGCCTGGTATTTTCCAGCTCGAGCCCAATCCTCTTGCTCTCGAGGTCCGCGAGAGTCTCCTTGAGGCCAATCTGCCTGTCGAGCAGCTTGACTGTCAGGTCTTCTTCCTTGCGGACCGCCTGGCGGTAAAACTCCCGTTCATCCATCAGCTGTTTCTGGCTACGCAAGCGTATTTGCGCGGCCTTGAGCCTGAGCTGGAATTCCAGGGCGTCGAACGGTTTCCGGATGAAGTCGTCCGCGCCTACGGCGAGGATCTTGTCGAGCCTGTTGGCGTCGTAGGCCGCCGACATAAGCACTATCTGCAAAGGCGTATGCGCGAACATCATTTTTAGTCTCGAGCAGACTTCGTAGCCCTCTCCGTCAGGCAGCACGATGTCGAGGAAAATTATTGGCGGGCGCAGCCTTCCGGCTAGTTCCAGCCCTTCCTCGGCGGTTCTCGCTACATGCGAGGTATACTCGCCGTCGAGCATGTCGACCATCGCGGCGGCGAACGAGGCGCTGTCATCGACGATCAGGATTGTCTTTTCCGATTCCATTTTGACTTCCGTTCAGGTTCCCGGCGCAAAAACTCATCGCAGCAGGAACAAAAGACTTTGTATAATACCGATTATGGCGCCTAGTATGCCGCCGAATACGGTGATGGCCCAGAGTTCCTTGTCTACGACCCGCAATATCATCCGTTCGACCTCAATCATATCCAAAGAATCTATTTTATCAACCACGAGCTCCCGTATGTCTATCGAACGCAGCACACCCGAGCTTTCCGCCGCAGCCAGTTCGGCCAGCGCCTCCGAGGCGGCTCCTGCCAGCGATTCCAGCGTCTCATCATCAATGGCGATGGTCTGGCCCAGAGGAACGCCCGCGGACTTTTCCCTGAAGCTCGAAGCGAAGCCGGCGAAGAACGCCGCGGCCACGCGGCCAGCCGCCGATGACGGGTCATGCCCGCCCGCGAACAGGCCGGCAGCCCACCTGGCGAGCGCAGGTCCCAGACTGTCTGACAAGCCGGGGAAAGCATCTAGGATGTCGCCCACGGTGCCGTGCGACAGCAGGCCAGTCTCTATCCCTTCCATCGTGGCCGCGTCTATAGAGGAAAATACGCCGGACAGGACAGATTTAAGGTTTTCCCGGGTGGCATCCCTCGATTCCTGGCTGGACAGGAATTTCATGCCCGCTAGC
>PGXR01000260.1 GCA_002839245.1 Spirochaetae bacterium HGW-Spirochaetae-7
AGAGGATGGCCGGGATCGTCTCATGCCGGTCGAGGTACTCGACGACTATGCCTGTGTAGACGAGTGCCAGCCGCTGCTCGGAACGCTCCACCACCTGCATCTGTTGAGCGACCAGCCCGAAGCCCTCGGCCTCCGAAGGATCCTTGGTCGGGTCTACTATCCTTACCCGAATCTTGCCCTTGTTGGCTGCCTCCAGCTCCTGAAGGAGGTCTTCTATGGCGGTGGGTCCCGGATGCCTGTCGGCCAGGCTCTTCGAGACGAAGTAGGTTATCCTGACTGTCTCGGGTATCTCCGCATGGAGGTTGCGCGAAGCCCTGGATAGCGTGAAGGCACGCGACTGCGTAAGGTCAATCCTTGCGAAGAACATGGTGGAGGCCATGGCGGCGAGGACGAAGGCCAGCGTCGTCAAGGCAAGGATCACACGATCCTGTTTCATGTGTACAGTCTTCATCGGCTCAGCTCCACTTTCCCGTTGACAGAAGTCGGGTGGTGACCCACAGGCAACCCGCGGTCAGGAGCGCAAAGTACGCCACGTCGCGCGTATCGATGACGCCGCGGGCGAACGACGAAAAATGGTACGCCAACGAAATCCAGTTGACGGCGCCTGCAAGCCAGAGGGGCAGCTCGATCCAGGTCGTCGCCTGCGACAGGAGGCTGAGCGACAGCAGGATGAGGACGGTAGCCATGAAGGCGCTTATCTGGTTCCTGGACGCTCCTGAAACGGCCTGCCCTATCGCGGTGGCGGCCGACGCCATCATCATGGCCCCGAGGTACTCGGATACGATGACCCCGGCGTCGAAGCGGCCGAACATCGAGGCCAGAAGGGGTACCGGCAGGCTCAGAGCCATCGCCACGCTGACCACCGCCATCGCGGCCAGGTATTTGCCGAGTACTAGCTCGCCGTCGCCGAACGGCATTGTCAGCAACAGCTCGTATGTGCCCTGTCGCCTCTCCTCGGCCCATAGCCTCATGGTCAAGGCCGGAATGAGTACTGACAGCACGAAGGGCATCAGGGCGAAATACCCGCGCATCGTCGCCTGTCCCGCGGCAAAGAACCTCTCGAAGAAGAAGAACAGCGTTCCGCACGAAAGCAGGAAAGCAACTATGAAGATGTATGCCACCGGCGAATTGAAGTAACTGGCTATCTCCCGCCTGGCTATGGTCGTCGTTCCGCTCATCGCCTGGACTCCTCTCCGGTGAGGCGCACGAAAATGTCCTCCATCGACAGCCGTTCACGCCTCATCTCGAGCAACTTGGCGCCGTTGGCCGCGGCCCAGTCGAAAACCGCTTCAGCGGCGGTGTCACCGTCGCCGTGGCCGGCTACGACACGCAGCCGTTCGACTCCGGGGGCCGCGACGCCGGCCGGGTCGGCCGACAGCACGCAGGGAACCAGGCGAAGCGCCTCGGCTGCGGCCTTGCCCGAGCCCTTGACCAGGCATTCGAGCCGTTCGTCGCCTTGCATGTCCGCGGCGATCTGGGCGGCGCTTCCCTGAGCCACGATGCGGCCCTCGTTGAGGATGAGCACCTCCGAGCATAGCGCCTCGACCTCCTGCAGGATGTGCGTCGAGAGTATGACGGTCTTCCGAGCTCCGAGCGACAGTATCAGCGACCGGATCTCGAGTATCTGGTTAGGGTCTAGCCCCGTCGTCGGCTCGTCCAGGATCAGGATGGCCGGATCGTGGAGTATCGCCTGGGCCAGGCCGACGCGCTGCCTGAATCCCTTCGACAGCCGCTCCATCCTGACGCCGGCAACCGTGGAGAGTCCGCAGTCGTCGATTGCCTTGTCCAAAGAGCGCTTGCGCCCTGGTCCGCTCATTCCCCTGGCGTCGGCTATGAAACCCAGGTATTCCGTCACGGTCATGTCAAGGTAGAGGGGAACGCCCTCAGGCAGGTAGCCGACCATTGACTTGACGCCAATCGGGTCTTCGACGACGTCTTTCCCGTCGAGGATGGCGCAACCTTCGCTCGGCCTGTGGTAGCCGGTAAGCACCTTCATTATGGTCGTCTTTCCGGCTCCATTGGGTCCGAGCAGGCCGACAATCCTGCCAGTGTCTACCGTAAAGCTCACGCCGCGCACCGCCGCGAACGAGCCGTAGCGCTTGACGAGTCCCGATACTTCAATCATGCAAGCCTCCCGATAATCCGAAACAACCCGGGGACGCCACGGTTACCTTTGCCTAATCGACGTAATCGATGGGCAGGCACAGGCGGTCCTTCGACAGCACCGTATCGGGGAACACGGCCCTGGCTTCGTCGAGAAGCAGCCGCAGTTCCTGCTCCGAGTAGCGGGGGCTGTAATGGATCAGGGACAGTTTCTTGATGCCGCCGGCGTCACGGGCCAGCGTAGCCGCCTGGAACGCCGCCATGTGCTTCTTCTCGACCGCGGTCGGCAGCAGGTCCCGCTCGAACATGCCCTCGCAGACGAAGAGGTCGGAATTAGCCACCTCGGGCGCCAGCTCGGGAAAATAGAGCGAATCGGTCACGAAGCTGAACTTACGGCCCGACCTGGGCGGACCGAGTACGTCGTCAGGGCTGACTGCCTTCCCTTCGGGCGTGACTACCGATTCACCGGCTTGCAGCCTCGACCACGCTGGGCCGCGGGGTACGCCGAGCTCTATCGCGCTCTCCGGGTGGAATGCGCCCGGGCGAGGATCCTCCTCGAAAGCGTAACCGTAGCACGTCTTGGTATGCCGCAGCGGGAATGCCCGGACCCTGAAGCCGTCGCCTTCGTAGCATATCGCTGGCGCTTGCATTTCCTTGACGATTATCTCGTAGTTGATGTACATGTCCAGGACGCGTCTGCTCGTCTCCACGTACTCCGCGATCTTGGGCGGACCGTAGATGTACAGTGGCTCGTCCCTGTCTACCTGGCTCGATAGCATGAGGGGCGTTAATCTTTTTCCATCGGAGGTTGAGCCGCCTGAGCGACACCTGGGTTCCTTCCCCCGCATCGAAGAGGAACAAGTCCCCTTCGCGCCTGAGGAGCACGCTGGTAAGGTGACGGTGAGGCAACGGCATCATGCCACCGCAGCCGAGTATGAAGGCTTCAAGATTCATTTGAACCCACTATACGAAAAAACGGCGGCACTTGGCAATCGCCGAAGCGACATTGAATGAACATACTTGCCCTCTGATGCACTTTCATGCCATTATCCGCTGATGCAAGAATTTACGGACCTCGGGCTGAGCGACGCCGTAGCACAGGCTTTCGCTGCGCTAGGGTTCGAGACCCCGACAGAAATCCAGAAACTGGCAATCCCGGCCATCTTGGGGAAACGCGATGCGTATATCAGCTCCGCTACAGGAACCGGCAAGACCTTCGCGTACCTGGCTCCTATACTGACGCTGATCGACCCGTCCTCCAAGGACCTGCAAGCCATCGTCGTAACGCCGACCCATGACCTCGCCGCCCAGATAGAGCGTGAAACTTCCCGCCTTTCGGAGGCGACGGGTTCACCGGTCCGCATCGCGTCGGCTCTTGGATCTATACCGCTCAGGCGCCAGCTCGATAGACTGGCTGAAAAACCCCACATCGTCGTCGGTTCAGCCGGACGCATACGCGACCTGGCTCTCGGCGGGCATATCGACCTGTCCGCGTGCCTTTGGGCCGTTCTCGACGAGGCTGACCGGCTGTTCGAGAACGAGGCGATAGACATCACTTCCGAACTGCTGTCGGCGCTGCCGCTCTCCTGCTCCAGGGTCCTCGTCTCCGCGACTCTCCCGAACAGGACGGTCGAACGCTCGTCGACATGGTTCCGCGACCCGCTGACCCTGGTGATCGATCCGTCCGAAGCTCTCCGGACATCGATAGAACACTGGTCTTTCCATTCGGCATCCCGCTCGAAGCTTGACTTCCTCAGGAAATTCGAGGCCGCCGTCAAGCCGGAGCGATGCCTGTTGTTCGCTTCGTCGAACGCGACGATATTCACCATCCAGAAGCGGCTCGAATTCCTCGGTTTCCCGGCTGTAGTCCTGAAGACCGACAAGGATGGCACCGAGCGACGGAACGCGCTCGAGGAATTCACCAGCGGCGCGGCGCGGTGGCTCATAACCACGGACCTTGGAGCCAGGGGGCTCGACCTTCCCGACGTCAGCCACGTCATATCCTTCGACCTTCCCGAGGAACCTACCGTCTACATGCACCGTGCAGGCAGGACCGGGCGTGCCGGCAAGCACGGCATTTCAATAGCTCTCGCCGACCTTGTCGAGCTGAAGCGGGCGTCCAAGATCGCCGTCCGCTACGGGTTCCCGTTCGTCTGCAAGATCCTCGATTCCGGCATCGTGCACGACATCGAGCCAGAAAACTTCTTCGCTCTCGCCGAGGAAGAGGAGGCCGGGAGGAAGGACGTCAAGCTTGAGGGAACCAAGCGTCTCGATCCCCGAAGACGCCTCAGGACAGGCGTCCCTGCGAGGCCGACCTCGCCTCCGTACAGGACGGGCACGGGGCAGGCCGACCGACCGCGCCGTGGAGGCCCGGACGATGAGAGGCGCGATCACAGGGAACCTGGCCGTGACAGGCCCCGTTCTCCCCGTCAGCAACCTGTCGGCCAGGGCGACAGGCCGCATCCTTCCCGGTCACCGATTCCGGTCGGTGGATCCGACCGAATGCGAAGGCAGCAGCCGGAGCCGAACAAGACGCCCGGCGAGGCGGCAGGGGAACATAACGTCCCTGGCTCCGTCACGCAGAACCCCGGCGCGTCGCAGAATGCTGGCGGACAACAGAAACGTCGGCACCGAAGGCGAAAAGGCGGTTCCAGGGAAGGCCCGAAGCCTGGCACGGAGTCCGGCTCGGAGCAGTAATGCTTCAGGTCCTGGCCATGCCTGTCCTGTCGGACAGCAGCCGCTCCAGCTTTGCGAGCTTTCCGGCAAGGTTGTTGTCTCCTGCCAGTTGGCCCAATGCCCTGAATTCATGCAAGAAACGTTCAAAATCCACCGCGTACTTGTCGTGAGCCAGCTTGCGTATCAGGCGGGGAGCCTCCCGCACGGCGCTGCGAACGGTCTTTAGTTTTCCTGCATGGGCGGCTTCTGCGGCCAACGCGAGCAGCACAGACAATTCTTCGACAACGCCGGCGCACGCGCAACCTGAGATCAACTCTACGAATCGGCGTCTCCGCCCGGGCTCTAGCGTCGAAAGCAGCATCCCTGCCTCTACCGACGCTTGTCTGAGATCAGGACTGAAAAATGCGCTCGCTTCCGGGAATTGGCTGGAATCGTCAAAACCAAGCGTCGCTTGGCCGTCAAGGCGACGCTCCAGAACTCGCCTCGAAGGCATCGTCTTCAGGGAAAAGACCCTGGCCACGCGTTCAGGATCGTAGGTCGAGCGCAAGACCTCGTCACGCGATGCCATCTCGCGCAAGGCCGCCACGGCGCTATCGGTATCGACCGGCTCCGCCTTGGTATCGACGACGAACAGGTATTCCCTGCTGCGCGAGTTCCGGCTGGCGGACTGTCTGCCGCCACGGTAGGCTACGTAGTCAAGCGCGATGGTATCGAGTCGTCCCCGGGGCGCGAGGATCCTGACCATGTCCTCGCCGCTAAGGTGGCCGTCGGCGTTCCAGCTGAATAGGAGCCTGGAGGCCTCGCACGCGTCGAGCATGGCGGAGACCGAATCGGCTGACTGGCTTCTGACACAGAACGACGAGCGCGTGGCCTTCCATCCGACAGGTATGCCAGCCTTGCTCGAATACCCCGAATCAGCATCGGCTTCCATAGGCAGGGGCTTGCAGTCCCATCGCAGGATGGTATTGAGCAGGTGGTAGTTCGAGCCATACTGGTGCTGGTTGTAGGGAGGATCAAAATAGGCTATGTCCGCTTCTTTCCCGGCTACGTCCCCGCGACGGAGGCGAACGTCTCCCGGGCGCTGGCGTTCCTCGAAGGTGGCTGCGACGGCGGCGGCGGGACGGCGCGCAGCTTCGCGGCGGCGGCAGCGAAGCCGGCCCTCAGCGGGAGGTGATCGCCCGCGGCGGGTGCCTGCGGACGCGGCCGAGGTAGACCTGGCCGGTCTGCTCGGCCGTGAACAGGCGCG
>PGXR01000261.1 GCA_002839245.1 Spirochaetae bacterium HGW-Spirochaetae-7
CGCTCCCCTGCAACATCCCGCTGTATCCCCACCAGATCAAGTGCATATTCGACAGCCAGGGCGGCGGCTTCGAGAAGGCGACCGTCTACGTCGGCGAGCTGTCGTTCCTGGATTTCTCGCCGCTTGCCGCGGTGGACGCCTACCTCTCGTACCTATTCGCCGGCCTCATCCGCAGGCTTGCCTGCAGGATACGGCCGTACGAGAAAATACCGGGCATGACAAACGCGATGGTGGCGCGGGCCATGGAGATACTCGTACCCGTCTTCGAGGACAGGCGCATGAACAAGGTCAAGGCGGCGGAAGATATCGTCGCCCTTTTCGAGGCGATACCGTGGGACAGGCGCCGCCGCAATCCACTTGTCGCGCTGTTCGGGGACTTCTATGTCCGTGACAACAGGGTGATGAACCAGGACGTAATACGGTTCGTGGAGGAGAACGGCGGCGAGGTTATTTCGATGCCGTACAACCAGTACGCCAAGATGATCTCCAACACCTACTTCGCCCGCTGGATGAAGGAAGGCAAGTACGGGGTGGTCATCAGCATCAACGCCCTGCTCGCCGCCTCCAGGATACTCGAGAAAGCCTATTACCGCGTCTTCGACAGGCTCCTCGAGGAGACCGACCCGGCTTTCGACGATCCGGCGGCGGATATCCTGGCGCGCTACGGTGTCCGCGAGGAGAACTCGGGGGAGTCCGCGGAGAACCTCCTCAAGACCTGGTACATCAAGAAGCACTTCCCCGACGTGTCTCTCTTCGCGCAGCTCAGCCCCGTATTCTGCTGTGCCGGCCTCGTCACCGAGGCTATGAACAGCCGGATAGAGGAAGTGACAGGAGTGCCCGTCGTGTCCCTCACCTACGACGGCGCGGGAGGATCCATGAACGACGCCCTGGCGCCGTACCTGCGCTATCCGAGGCAGCCGCGCCCGCTCGAGGCGGACGAGATCGCCTGACCGAAGGCCAAGACGGGTCAACGAAGGAAGGCGAAACGAATGCAGGGAGTCCCTGCGACCACGACAGAACCGCTGCCCAGCCATGGCTGAAGCGCGCCAGGCTCCGGAGCAGCGCCTCGCCGAGGCTCGGCCGGCTGAAAATAACGCCTACTTTGAGAATGAGCCAGGTTTCACGTTCGTTCCAGTCTGGATATAGGAATCTCCAGCCAGCGGAGCCAGCTTGCGCCTGTCGATCAGGCGGACGCGGCCCCGCGACTTGTCCAGGATACCGTCGTCGCGGAATCGGCGCACCACGCGCGCCAGCTGTCGATAACTGGCTCCCAGGAAGTCGGCGAGCTCTCCGAGGTCGTCGGTTCCCAGAAGCCTCCCGCAATCGTCGGTGGACGCCAGCAGATAACTTGCCAGGCGGCTTTCCACGGGATAGCGCAGGTTGATGGATTCCGCCGCGAAACGGTCGGTCAGCTTTGAGCCAAGCCGCCCGCACAGGTACATGAAAAGCCGGTAGTTGCGCGGAGCGGCCTTCAGCAGGGCATCGACCGGCAGGCAGAGGCATATGGAACCGGTGATGGCCTCGACGCTCAGCGCGTAGCGACGGGACGAGAACAGTTCGGCTTCGCCGAAGACGTCGAACGGCGCATAGAACGCGGCAAGCACGCTCTGGCCGTTGTTCATCGTCCCGTACGCCTTGGCCCGTCCCTCCACGAAGAAGACGATATCCCTGACCGGGTCTCCGGATCTGATGATGAGTTCGCCCGGCCCCCTGCGGAATGGTCTGAGCGACGCGACGAGGTCCGCGGACAGTAGTCCGTCCAGGTCGTAGCGCCGAACGTAGCGTTCAAGTTGGACCATGAATGCTCCAATTCGTCCTTCGATAGGACATACGTCCTATTTTTGCGTCGAGTATAGCGCGATACTCGGATAATCGCCAAGGAGATCCCATGTATGGAGCCATAGCGCCGCTGGTCGGGGCGCTGGTCACGGTCATGAGCGGCATCAACAGCCGCCTCTCGGAACTGGTAGGCCCCGTCGTAGCCGTGCTCGTCATCCACACGGTAGGACTCGCCGCGATTGCCTGCGTCTCGCTCGCCAGGCGCGACCGTGCGCTCCCCGGAAGGATTCCCCCCTGGTTTTACCTGGGAGGACTCGTCGGAGTCGTCACGGTATTCTCGAGCAACTACGCGTTCTCCACGCTCGGCGCCTCGATGACCGTGGCCGTCGCGCTGCTCGGGCAGACAATATTTTCGATAGCGGCCGACACGTCCGGGTTCCCGGGAAGGGCTCGGTATCCGCTGAGCGTACGGCGAATACCCGGCATCGCCGTGGCCCTGGCCGGCGTTGCCGTCATGGGAGGCGACTGGCGCCTGGCCGGGCCGGCCATGCTCGTGGCATTCGCCGCGGGCATCAGTTCCGGGTTTTCTACGGTCCTCAACGCCGGGCTCGGCAGGCGCAAAGGCGTGCTTCACAGCGTCCGGGCGAATTACATCGTGGGCCTGGCGACGACGGCCGCGATCGCTACCTTTGTACGCCCCTCGTTGCAGGCCTCAAGCACCGCTATCGGCGCGGCCGGCCTCATCCTGGTTCTAGGCGGCGGACTCATCGGCATCGTCGTCGTCTCGACCGTCAACATCATCGTCCCGCGCCTCCCGGTATTCACCTTCACCGTACTGATGTTTACTGGCCAGACCGTGGCCGGCGTCCTGATCGACGCGTTCCGCGATGGAGAAGTCGACTTCAGGAAGGTTCTCGGTACCGGGGTCCTGCTCTTCGGGCTCGCGCTGGACACCTTGCTGTCGAGCCGCGGCAAGGCACATCCCACGGTTGCGGAGAAAACGGAGAAAACATGAAGAAGTACGAACTCGTTTTCATCGACCTCGACGAGACACTCATGGATTTCAGGAGGGCCGAAAGGCAGGCGCTTGAGCGGTCGTTGACGCGGTTCGGGCTGGCGTTTTCCGAAAGAACTGCCATCGAATACGAAGAAATCAACGGTGGTGTATGGCGGAGGCTGGAGAAGGGCGAGCTGGACCAGGAAACCCTGAAGGTCGAACGGTTCAGGCTGCTCTTCGGGCGGCTCGGGGTGAAGACGGATCCACGAGATACGGAGGCTTTCGGAAATTGAAAACCTGCTCTAGCCGCCGAGGTACACGCGCGGCACCCGCCTGCCGACCATGCAGGTGACCTCGTAGTTGATGGTGCCGAGCGCGGCCGCTATCTCGTCGGCGCTCAGGTCGGCG
>PGXR01000006.1 GCA_002839245.1 Spirochaetae bacterium HGW-Spirochaetae-7
AGCCTTCAGCGTGCAAGGCAGGCCCCAGTACATCAACGTCAAGGCGTTCGGCAACCTGGTCAACCGCGTGCTGCCGGTAAAGATACGCGGCGACGGGATCCTGCATACCGTGCTGTCGTCGCGCTACATGTTCGCGATGGCTGCCGAGGAATACCGTGCCAATGGCGACCTGCTCTCCGGCTACGGCATCAAGCTGATACCGCAATTCTCCGGCACCGGCTACAACGACAGCGTGAGGATTTTCTCCGACTACGGCTCCAGGCTCTACGTGGTGTCGGCGCTGCCGTGAACCGGATCCTAGAACCCGAATGACAGCTCGAGCCGATACGCGCCTGGCCGCAGGCGGTAGCGTTCCAGCGTATCGGGGCCGCACGAGGCTGTTCCCAGGCCGCGCTGCGCGACGTCGAGGTACAGGAAGCTTTCCGCCTGGGGCTTTATCTGGTACCAGTGCTTCGCCGCCCAGAGCTGGTCCGCGCTTACGTGCGAAGCGGTGAAGTCGAAGCTGTTCCCCGTTGCCGAACCATAGCCCGCGATATCCAGGGTCCGTCCGTTCGCGTCGCGCAACGACAATGCCTGCACGTCGGTGCGGTTGCCGTTTTCCTGCGGAAGGATGTACGGCACGCCAAGGTCACTCACGGTGGAGCTGTAGAGGCCGACGGGCGTGCCGGTCTTTCTGTCGGAGTAACATTCCTCGGGGCCGCGTCCGTACCATGAAACCTGCTCGAAGCCTGGAACCAGGGCGGTTGCCAGACCTACGCGCGGCAATTCAGGCAAGCCCGGGTCAAGGTCGAATTCGAAGGATGCCTGCGGTCCGGACGGCCTGCTGCGCCAGCGTTGTTCGAAGCTGCCTACCCTGACACCGTTTGCCGTGGCTACCGCATGTCTGGTGTGAACCACGCCCTCGACCGTGCCGTCGAGGACGCGCCCTCCTTCAAGCGATTCGAGCGAGAAGACGAGGCGGTCCAGGCCCGCGTCCAGCCATTGGAGCATGGCCTTGTTCTGGTAGTAGAAGGCAAACTCCGGAATGCCGCGCAGGCTCACGAAATTCTTGAGGCCGTCATTCTCGGTCGGCGCGCGCCACAGGTTCATCTTAAGAGGTGCGGCCAGGTACTCCATGGTTCCATCGGAGAGCGAGGACAGGAAACCCTCGTCGTTGAAGCCGAGGCGCCACGCGCTCGATGCCTCCTCGTGCGCCTTGATCCACCTGCTCCGAGGTGCGCTGACTGTCGACCCCGGGGACAGCGGTATTTGTTCCCATGCCACGCGGTGCCCGGCCGGCGCCCAGCTCGTCGCGTTGCGCCGGAAAAATTCGGTCATGAGGAAGCACTCGGCGGACGAGATCTTTTGCCTGGTCCCGTCGCTCCATGGAATCAGCAAGTCAAGGATCGCCGATGCGCCTGGAGCGAGGGCCGGCAGGTTCATGGTACCCGCGTGGATGATACGACCATCGGCCATGACGCTCCAGCGAGCCTCGATGTCCTGGGTCGTGATGAAATCATACCGGCTCGTCACGGTGAGCAAGCCGCTCGCAGGGTCGGCGGAGCTTGCGACGATGGGCTGGAAAAGTTTGGCGCATTCCGCCAGGGCCGGCTTGACGCTTCGATCGGGAAAGACGAGCCCGTCGTTGCAGAAGTCCAGGTCGCTCGGCGCGTCTCCGAAGTCGCCCCCGTAGGCCCAGTATTCCTGGCCATCGGCTGTCTTGGCCGCAAGTCCCTGATCGACCCAATCCCAGATGTAGCCGCCCTGGAGGCCCGGGTGTTTTTCTATGGTCGCCCAGTAATCCGCCAGGCCTCCCGAGGAATTGCCCATCGCGTGCGCATATTCGCACATGATGAAGGGGCGCGAGTCGTTCGTGGTCGTGGCCCAGGCCTCGAGCAACTCGATGGGCGGGTACATCGTCGATACGAAATCGGAGGCGTTCCTGCCGCGCTGCAACGATTCGAGCGAGTAGGGCCCCTGGCCGAACTCGTCGCGGACCGCGCCTTCATAGTGGACGGGGCGCTCCGGATCAAAAGACCGGATCCAGCCGGCCAATGCATCGTGGTTGGGGCCGTAGCCGGACTCGTTGCCGAGTGACCAGATGATTACGGACGGATGGTTCTTGTCCCGCAGCACCATGCGCGACCCACGATCGACGAAGGCGGCCAGCCACTGGGGATCCCGGCATATTTGATCGTAATAGGCGTGGGATTCGATGTTCGCCTCGTCCATCAGATACAGTCCGTACTGGTCGCAGAGCTCGTACCAGCGTTCGTCGTTGGGGTAGTGGCTGTTGCGCACCGCGTTGAAGTTGTGGCGCTTCAAGAGTTCGATGTCGCGGATCATGCCGGCCAGGTCCAGGGTCTTGCCATGGTGCTCGTCGTGTTCATGCCGATTCACGCCGCGCAGCATCACGCGCTTGCCGTTGACGAGCATGGCCATCTCTGCCATCTCCACGCGCCTGAACCCAAGGCGGCACGCCGTATGCTCCAGCTCGGTTCCGGAAGGCGAGACGAGGGTGACGAGCGCCGTGTACAGATACGGATCTTCGGCGCTCCAGAGCCGTGGACAATCGACTGCGATAGTCAGGCGGCCATGCCAGCCGGAGATCCTGTAGCGACCGTCGACGGTGACCGTCGCGACAGCGACCGGAGCGCTCTGTCCGTGGTCATGGAGCGATACCCTGACGGTATAATCGCCTTGCTCCGCCCTGCCCGCGGAATTCTGTGGCATCTTGCACTGATCGCCGTAGTCGGCCGGGCCGGCGATCGGTGGCACGCGGTCGAACCCGGGATCGAAGGTGAATGCCAGGCTCGTGTCTACAGCCAGCGTGCCGCGCTTCAGGCTTGCGTCGAGCCTGGCCCGAAGGTCCACGTCCGCAATGTAGGCATGATCGGTGGAGTACAGGTAGACAGTCCTGTAGATGCCGCCGTACCACCATTGATCCTGATCTTCTACGTAGCTGGAATCGGAGTAGCGTATCACCGAAAACGCCAGCACGTTGCGGCCCGGCACCAGATGGCGGCTCAGGTCGAACTCGCATGGCAGCCTCGTGTCCTTGCTCCAGCCCACGGACTGGCCGTTGCACCAGACCTCCAGAAAGCTCTCCGCTCCGCCTATGTGCAGCACTGTTCTGCGGCGCTGCCATTCCGGTGGCAGCGCAACATCGACCCGGTACATGCCCGTGGGGTTATGCGTGGCGGGCGGGCAGGGAGGCACATTGGAGAACGGCATGATAACGTTGGTATAGTGGGGCTTGTCGTAGCCCTGCATCGTCCAGGTGCCTGGCACATCGATCTTGCCCCAGTTCGATGCATCAAAGTCAGAGGAGAAGAAATCATCGGGTCGACTCGATGGATTCTCGGCAAGGGCAAAACTCCAGCGGCCGTCGAGTTTCAGGAGCCATGGGTTGGGGTCTGCTTCGATGACCTGGGGACCGGCTTGCGCGGCTCTCAAGGCCTCGTGCGCATCGGCGTGGGGCAGGAGCGGACTTCTCATGGGGAGTCTGTGCCTGGCTGTACATCCCGGGTCTTCCCAGGGATCGATAGAAGATAGTGTAGATGAAGTCACGATTACCCTTTTACGGCGCCTACTGTCATGCCGCTGACAAAGTAACGCTGAAACGCCAGGAAGAAGACGAGCGGCAGTATCATCGCGATGATGGAACCCGACGCCGTCATGTTATAGTAGGAAATGAACTCCCCCTGCATGTTGGCCAGACCCAGCGTAACGGGCTTGAGCCTGTCGCTCTGGAGCAGTACGAGCGACCACAGGAGGTCGTTCCATATCCAGGTAAACTCCAGCACCGCCAGCGCCGCGAGGCTCGGTTTGGCAAGCGGCATGATGATTTGCCAGTATATACGAAAATCGCTGGCACCGTCGATGCGGGGCGCCTCGACGAGACTGAAGGGTACCTGCCTGAAGAAGTTGCGCAGGAAGAAGGTGCAGAATCCGAGCTGGAAGGCGATATGGAACAGGATGACGCCGATGCGCGTATTCATCAGGCCAATGGAGTCGGTAAAACGGAATACCGGTATCATCAGCATCTGGAACGGAATGAGCATGCCCGCGATGAACATGACCAGGATCATCCTGTTGAGCTTGAAGCCGTAGAAGGCGAGGGCAAAAGCCGCGAGGCTCGAAAGGACCAGCGTGCCCAGCACCGAGGGTACGGTTATGAAGATGGTGTTGAGAACGTAGCGTCCCATGCCGATGCTTGACCAGACCTTGGCATAGTTGTCGAATCGCCATGACTTCGGGAAGGCCCACATCGCTCCCGTGCCCATGATCTCGTCCATCGACTTGACCGAGGTAAAGAATGCCAGCACGAGCGGTATGAGCCAGAACGCGACGAGCGCCGTCGACAGTAGATAGAAACCCGCCTTGAGTACCCGGCGCTTTGACTTCTCGTTGAACATGTTCATGTGCCTCCGCGCCTTACAGGCCGCTTTCTTGTTCGGCCTTGAGGGTCCTGTTGATGTACACCAGGATGAATGACAGCGTTATCAGGAACTGGATGACCGCAATGGCGGAACCGTAGCCATAGTCCTGGTACTGGAACGACGAGGTGTACATGTAGCTGGCCAGCACCTCCGCCGCCCGGGCCTTGGTGTTGGTCATCACGTAGATGATGTCGAAGGCACGCAACGAGTCGATGATCGATATGGTTATCGAGACGATGGTCGCCGGAGCCAATACGGGCAGTATGACCCGGGTAAACCGCTGCCACCAGGAGGCACCATCGATCAGGGCCGCCTCGACCAGTTCGACCGGTACACTCTGCAGGCCCGCGAGGTACAGGATCATGATGTACGGCACCTGTCGCCAGACGCCGACGGCGACCAGCGCGCCGGTCATGAAGCGGCTGTCGCCCAGCCAAGGTCTGGCAAGATCGGAGAGGCCCGTACTTCTCAGAATCATATTCAGAAACCCGGCATCGGGGTTGTATATCCACATCCAGATGGTACCGATGATGGCAAAGCTCAACGTCATCGGCAGATAGAACAGCGTCTTGTAGATCCGGTTGCCCTTGAAGCTGTTGTTGAACAGCATCGCTATGAAAAGGCCCAACGGAATCGGCACCAGCACGAAATACAGGAGCCAGACGAGGTTGTTCTTCAGGGCCACGAAGAATTGCTTGTCCTGGAACATGCGCGCAAAATTGTCAAAGCCTATATAGACAGTCTTGTAGAGGAGGCTGTCCCGTTTGGTAAAGGCGTAGCCGAAGCTCTGTATGATGGGAATGTAGACCCAGATCAGATAGACTGCCAAAGGCAGGGCCAGGAAACTCCAGGGCACCCACCAGCCCTTTTTGAACACAGCCTTGGTCATTCCTGCCCTCCATTGGCGCAAGGCTGGCGGGTGGCGACGAATCGCCTGTGCCCACCAGCTTTGAACGCTTACTTCGTGTAGATCCTGACGCGTTCCTTGTCGAGGTCGGCAAGGATAGTGTCAAGGTTGGCCGGCTTGGCCATGATGTCCAGGATGGCGTTCAGGCCCTTGGCTGCCATTTCTTCCGGAGCGTCACGGTCATAGAACTGCGCCGCGAAGCTGGCGCCCTTGACCATTGCCAGGCCGCGCACGGCTTCCGGGTTGGGAGCCGGCACGTTGATGTTGGCCGCGAGCCGGCCGAGCGGATCGCAGAAGGCCTGCTGCTGTTCCTTGGTGGCCAGGAAGGCCAGGAACTTCTTGGCTGCGTCCTTGTTCTTGGCCTTGGCCGGGAGCATGAATCCGTCGGTCGGGGTGTCGACCGTGTACTTGTCGTTGCCGCCGTAGATCGGGAACGGGAAGAAGTCTATGGAGCCGCGGGTCTCGGCCGGGACGGTGTCCATGATGAACTGTCCCATCAGGTACATGCCGGCTTTGCCTTCGGCGAGCGGCTTGACCGACTCCTGCCACGACAGCGATGTCGCGTTGTCTATGAAGTAACCCTTCTGTGCGAGTTCGGCGATGATGCCCAGGCTTTTCTTGACCTTGGGGTCGGTGTAGGCGACCTTGCCGCCGGTCAGCTGCGCGTGGAAATCGCCGCCGTTGACGGCGCTGTCGAGCAGGTCAAACCAGCCGCCGGTCGTCCAGGTATCCTTTGCTCCCACGGCGATCGGGGCGACGCCATTGGCCTTGAGCACTTCGCATACCTTCATGAACTCGTCCCAGGTCTTGGGCGGGGTCAGGTTGTACTTGGCGAAGACGTCCTTGTTGTAGTACACGGCCCACCAGTACCAGCTCTGCGGCATGAAGTACACCTTGCCCTGGTATGAACTGGCGACCTTGAAGGCGGCCGGGAATTCCTTGGAGATGTCTCCGCCCGGGAATACGGTGTCGATGGGCTCAAGAAGGCCCTTCTCGGCGAACGCCTGCATCCGGTAACCGGCAAACCAGGTCACGACATCGGGCGCGGAGCTCGACGTAAGCCAGCTGGCGAGCTGTGTCTTGTACTGCTCGTGGGCAATGGTGTTGACGGTGACCTTGATGGCCGGATTTGCCTTCTGGAAGGCGTCGACGATGCCTTGGAACACCGCCTTCGGCTTCTCGTCGGACATATAGGAATTGATGATCAGTTCCTTGTCTCCGGCAGGCGCGCAGGCGCCGAGCACGACGAGCGCGATCACGGCGACGGCGAACAACTTGATGGCTGTTTTCATGGATACTCCTCCTTGGCGATTGTGGATCCGGCTGGCGCGTACCGCCGGTTCATCTCTGACAACAGGAAAGCAGTGTAGGAGCATCCCCTATTACTTGTCAACTGAAAGTTTCATATTTACTTATTATACTCACCGAGAGGTGCCGAATGCAGGTTCCTGAAGGCGCTTGGGCTGATACCTTCCGCCTTTTTGAACACGCGGCACAGGTAATTGCTGTCGGTAAACCCGACGTCGCGGGCAATGCCGGCTATTGATAGTTCCGGCTTGGCTACAAGTAGTTCCTTGGCCTTTGAAATTCGAAAGGATGCCAGGTATTCGAATGGCCGCATGCCCAGGGCCTGCCTGAACAGCTTGCACAGGTATTGAGGAGTCACTCCGATCACGGCCGACAGGCCGGCGATGCTGGTTGGCTCGGCGTAATGTACGCGGACGTATTGGAGCACCGGTCCCAGCTTCGCGTGACGCGGCAGCGCGTTGCGCGTCTTTGGCTCGAGCGCCACCTTCAGGGCCAGCAAGGTTTCGTACACGAGCAGCGATGTCTCGTGGTGCGCGATCGCGGAATCGATCATGGACGCATTGTAGATTTCCCGGAGCAGCGTCTTCAGGCGCCACAGGTCCGAGATGGCATAGACGCCCGAAGCCTCAAGCCCGACGGTCCGAAGCACCTCTTCGACGCCGAAGCCTCCAAAGCCCATCCAGTCGGTGACCCAGTCGCCGCTCAGGCTCCTGTACTCGTGTTCCTCGTTGGGAAGCAGGAAGAAGCCATCCCCCGGTTCTACCTCCATGCGCTTGCCTCCGACCATCAGCTCGCCGCGTCCGGACAGGCATTGGAGCCATTGGTACCAGGAATATCCCTCGGGGCGCTTGATCGCTTCCTGTGGCCAGTCATAGCCGATCGTGGCCAGGAAGAATGGCAGCCTGCGCTGGTTTTCATCCAGGGTAGTAAAAATGAACGGCATGTTCCACGTCGCTCCTGATATCAACAAGATATTCATATTGTACTAATAATCTTAGAAAATGCAAGAGAATTTGGATAACTGCCGAGCATGGCGCTCCGACCCGTGCATTTTCGCGGGGAGCGCTTCAGGTTTCTTGAATGATCCCGCCTGATGGCAGCTGTCGCCATCGGGCGCTGACTTTCCGTGCCTATTTCTTCTTTGATTTCTTGACAAGGGTCTCGTCGAATACGACTACGGTCCCCGCCATGTTTATAACGTCGCCCGACTCGAGGCGTTTCCTCGTCACCGCATGGTTGTTCACGGTCACGGGTGACTCGGAGACGACCGTATAGACGTTCTTGGCCTCGTCGAAGAGGATGGTGGCGTGGGATGCCTTCAGCGACGGGTTGCCAGCAATGCTGATGTCGGCATCGGGGGCCGCGCCGATGACGGTCTGCGGACCGGCCAGTTCGAAGAAGCGCGTCGACTGCCCGCTGCCGCCGGGTCCGAAGAGCAGTCGGACTCCTGCCCGGTCAGTCTCGCGCTCCAGCTTGAAGAGTACGAGCGCCAGCCAGGCTAGCGCCGCCGCGCCGATGCACAGCAGGTACCATGCCCGGGGCTCGTCGGCGCTCTGGCCCAATACGGTGCCGGCGAAGTAGTGCCGCGTGGCCGACAGCTTGCGGCCATCGGTGGTGCCGGTCGAGACGCGCACCCAGCGCTTTTCGCCGCGGGCCATGCCGGCGCGGTAATCTACCGATATCTCCGCGAGGACGTCCTGGCGGATTGTCTGGTAAACGGAAGCAAGTTCGTCGCTGTCCATGACGTCGAAGGCGCGCCCTCCCGATTCCCTGGCGATGTCCGCTATCAGGGGGTCGCGCTGGGAGCCGAAGCGTACCGCGTACACCGTGACTCCGTCGCGCACCGCCTGGTCGATGACGCCCGCCGGCGTGGCGCTTGCGGTGCTCGTTTCAGGATTGGGCTTGCCTGAATTCAGCGCGTAGGGGTAGTTCTCGCCGTCCGACAGCACGATGAGGACGCGCCGGCCCGGTTCCGCTGCAAACTCCCCGAGGCCACGGCTCATGGACAGGTACAGCTCGGTGAAGGCATCCTCCGGGACCGGGCGGCTTATCTCGTCGAGGCTCCTTGCCGCGTCGGCGCTCTGGCCGCCGGGAGGAGCGGCGCTCCAGTACCTGGTGTTGAATACCGCGAGCCCGACACGGTCCTTGGGTGACAGGGCGGACAGGAACGAATGCGCGGCCGCCTTGGCCCTCTCGACGCGCAGATCAGCGGCGACGGTAGTTTCCTTGCCATCCATGTCGGTCCACATACTGCCGGAATTGTCCAGCAAGAGGAAGAACGATATGCCCGTGTCCGCGTTTGGCTCGAGCGCCACTTGTATCACGGGTCGTGGCAGCCAGTCCTTGCCGTCGCCGGATTCCCATACTTCGAACAGCTGTGGCTGGGTCCCGGGAACGGTTCCGAGTATGGGCGCCGAGATGTACAGCCTGGTTTTTTGCAGCCCCAGGAGATTCTCGGTGCCTATCTGCGTTATGGACATGCCCTGAGCTCCCGCGATTGCCGAGGCAGCGACAAAAAAGGCGATGCCCAGCGAATGTCTGATTGTTTTCATGATACTGCTCCTTGTCGCGGTCCGTTTCATCCGAAGAACCCGTAGATGAACTTGGCCTTGCCCACGGCCACCACGTCCTCGGGCCTGAGCGAACGGCCAGCGGGCGGCTCGTCGTTTATCAACAGGCGAGCTCCGGCCTTTTCCTGCTCCAGCATTACCTTGCCGTTCGAAAGGCGCACGGTGGCGTGCAGAGGTTCGACATCGGGGTATCCTTTGAGGACTATGTCGCAATCGGGAGCAGTGCCTATCTTCATCCGGCGACTGAGTACGCTGTATTCCTTGCCCTTGAGCGGGCCGTTCAGGAGCATGAAGGCGCCCGAGGAGAAACGGTTCTCGAACAGCGACCAGAATATGCTGAGCGACAGGCCGAAGAGCGCCAGGCCGGCGAGCAACGACAAGGGTTCGCCAGGGAAGAAATACGAGAGGCCGGCGAGCGCGGAGCCGCCGGTCAGGCCGCCCAGGACTCCCCCGGCCAGCCCGACGAGAAGCTTGCGGGCCGAGCGAGACCGGAGGCCCTCGGTCAGCGCAAGGAATATGCCGACTATCGTCCAGGCGATGCCGCTGGCCACCGCCAGGCCCGCGCCGTTGCGCGCGCTCGTCGTCCGCCAAAGGTTGGAGCCGGCTGCGAACAGGAACAGCTGTCCGGCCATCACGCCAACCGCGCCGGCCACGGAACCGAAGACCGCGCCGAAGAGCAGGCCCTTGAAAGCTTTGCTCCGGGACGACACGACAACGCCCTCGAACGAGCCGAAGAGCGCGCCGAAGACCAATCCCAGCAGGACGCCCTGGGCCAGGGAGAACAGAAGATAGCTCGGGAACGACTGCTGGAAATACTGCAGGGTCAGGAGGATCGGCCAGAGGGCGAGTGCCCCGAGAAGGCCAAACACGGCCAGGAATATCCTTTTCAAGGTAAGCGACATGATGGTCTCCTTTTACTTGTGCCCGCCAAGGGGCGGAAGCGATGCCGACAGGATCAGCCTGTCCTGGTCGGCTGCAATCTTCAGCGAGAAAACCTGCGGTTCATGCCCGTCCGCTTCGACGCGGAACTGGCGAACCGTGGCGGTGGCAAGCCATTGTTCAGGAAGATCTTCGGGCGTGGTCCAGGAACCATTGGCCATGACGGTGAGCCGGGCAGGCAATTCAAGCCCGGTATCGGCATCCTTGGCGGTCGCCGTCACGGACAGGCGGCGCTTTCCTTCCTCTTCGGCCCGCAGATGCATTTCAAGGCCGTTACCGCCGCCAGGCGCGGAGAACGGCAGTATCCGGAAAGATTCCCAGCGGACGGTGCCGCCGACTATCAACTTGAGGCGATAGAGGCCGGGAACCAGGAATACGTGCCGTGACTCGAGCGAATAGTAGGGGTCCGACTCCGCCGAGGGAAGGAAATCCAGCGCCAGTGGCGAGGCCGTCGATTCGGGCATATCCTTTCCGTCGTCGACGAAAAGCCTCGCCTTGATGAACATCTCGTCGGCGCGTTTCCCCGACTTGGGCACGCGCAAGCTCAGGTGAAGCTCTCCATAGGAATCCGGCATCATCCAACGGTATACGTACCCTTCGTGCCAGGCGTACCAGCCCCCGGAGCTCAGGCCTGCTACAAGAATGAGCAGTACTGGAAGTACCGAGCGTTTTCGCCGGGCTTTGGGGTAGCGGGGTTCGTCCGCGATGGACCCGCGCATGAGGGCGGCCAGGGCATTGGCGATGGGTTCGCTCTTGTAGCGTCGCAAGTATTTTTCTATTGTCCCGACCAGCTTGTCCACGTCCTGGAATCGCCTGGCGGCGGATGGTTGCATTAGCTTTTTTATGAGCCTGTCGACAAAGGGGTGTATGCGGCCGTTTATCTTGGCAGCCCGGCGGTAGTTGCCCTTGCGTATCTTGATCAGCGTGTCGGCCGAGAAATTGCCCGGGTACGGCTTCTTTCCCGTCACCATTTCGTACAGCATGACGCCCACCGAATAGATGTCGGCCCGCTTGTCGACGTTCTTGGAATTTTCGATCTGCTCGGGCGGCATGTAGCACGGTGTTCCCAGCGTCATGCCTTCCTTGGTCAGGCCAGATTCGTCTTCGTCCTCGGAAGCGGCTATGCCGAAGTCGGCAAGCTTTATGTCCCCCTTCTTTGAAATCAGGATATTGCCCGGTTTTATGTCGCGGTGTATCACGCCCATCGAATGCGCGTAGGCCAGCGCCTTGCACACCTGGAGCACTATCGTCAGGGAGAGTTCGCTTGACAGGAAACGTTGTTTCTTGATGAGCTGGTCAAGGGACATGCCGTCCACGTACTCCAGCACCATGTAGTACGAGGAGCCTTCCTTGAAATGGTCGTACACCTGCACGATGTTGTCGTGCTTGAAGTCCATGAGTATGCGCGCCTCGCGCTTGAAACGCTCCGCGATTGCAGAACTGCCCTTGATCGTCAGTTTCTTGAGCACCACGTGTCGTTTCAGGGTAGGGTGCACGGCCTTCAGCACGGCGCCCATTCCGCCTCGCGCGACCAGAGACTCGATCTTGTATTTTCCGATGTACTCGGGCAGTTCTGCCATTTTTCTTCTCCTCGGGTCGTCAGCCGGCCACGCGGCTGCTGATATCCCGTATTTCCCCGATATCGAGCGATGGTTCAACGTCGCGGTCGGGCATCACCCAGGCTATGACATACTTGTTCGGGTTGTGAATCTGCAGGTGGGCGCCACCGGAGCGTTCCCGGTAGAGGTTCGGTACGACCCGGTGCCCAGTGAAAAATCTCGCCCGCGCCACTGTCGGAAGAAAGCAGGCAAGCAGCTCGTTCACCGATCCAGGTTCGGCGGCTCCGTTGTCGGTCCAGGTAAGGCCCGCCACGACGTCCGGCAGGCTGCGGGCGTTCACGATTTCTTCCTCGGAATAGGGCCGCTCCGGCTCCGCGTGTGACGCCAGGAACCTGCCCCCGACAGCAAACAGGGGCAACGCGCGCTCGAAAGCGGCGTAGCGGGCCAGGAATTCATCGCCGTAAAACTTTTTGAGCCAGCCCAGGACCATATCGCCTTCGAGCGCGAACTTGTAGAACGGATGGTTGCCTCCACCTTCTTCGTTGAGTACGTTTTCGTGGTTGCCTTTCAGGAAGTGGAAATGCCTTGGGTACGACAGTTTGGCAAGCATCACCGTTTCCATGAGAGCCATGCTCTCGGCCATTTCCTGGTCCATGGCAGCATGCCGGCGGTACCCGCCGTTGTACTCCTCCAGGGCGGCTCTCCACCGGTCTAAAGCGCGGGCTTCCGCGTGGAAGCCGTCGCCCAGGCACAGGATCTGCAGCTGACCGGCCGCCAGGGCGTCCCGGACTGTCCACCCGCCGGGCAGGGGACTCTCGAGCAGGCTCAGGAAGAAACCGGTACGGGCATGCAGGTCAGGCACGATGATGGTCGGTAGGCCCGCATCCAGCCGTACGAGTCCGCCCGGCAGGCCCCGGGAATCTGTGGGACGCAGGTAGCCCGGTTCCCCCGACAGGACCGCTGTGGCGGCGTCCGCCAGCGCGGCGTACCCTTTCGCGGGAGGCGGATCGGGCCTCAGGAATGCCGTAACCATCGGGTTGCGCGGTTTCATGCCTGGTTCCGTTTTCCTTTGCGCCCTCTTAGCCGACAACCGTCTTGTTGACGGTGGCAAAGTCTTCGGCAAGTTCCTGGCTGACCTGGGTGAGCATGGCTTCCTCTTCCTCGGGCTCGAGGGCTTCGCTGGCCACGGCTATCTTGTACACCGGAGAGCTGGTCTTGATCGGTCCTTTGGTAAACTGGACCGGCTCGTCCACCTCGAGGTCGGCGGACAGCTCGGAAGCATCGTCAGTCGCGGCTGGCGGTACATCGGCCCTGAGCCCTATCGAAGTGTACTCGCAACGACGGATGCTCTGCACGAGGGGTCCGATGTTGATGATTGAACCTGACCAGGTAAGGGCCAGCGCGCCCCGGGCCTCGGCCTGGCCATAGAATGCCACCTCTTCGAGCTTGTTGTCAGCCAGGGTCTTCTCGAAAATGGCCTTTTTCTCCAGCCACGCGACAGCCAGAAGCTCCGAGCTTTCATCGTTCAGGGGAAGTCCCGAGGTCTTGGCTATCTGCTTCAGGTGCTGCTGTATCTCCGGAGTCAGTGAATTGAATGTGTCCATGATTCCTCCTGCCTAAGACAATGTACTACAATAATCGAATTATCAATGGAAAAATACGGAAAATAAGTAAATAATTGGATTTCTTTCAAGAATTGTGGATATACTGTCAATGGAGGCACCGATGAAAAAGCGCGAATACGATGAACTGCCAGAACGGATACGGACACAGCTCGATGGCTTGTTGGCCGACGCAGGCAGGGCTGACGATCCCGAGGCGCGGGAGCGACTCGCTTCGATTTGGTCCGAGAAGTTCCGCTTGTTCACCGGACAGACCGCCGCGCTGGACATGGTGTCGGTAGGCGAACTTGCCGCCGATGACGATCGCGCCGCCATTTTCCTGACCTATTCAGGCTCGCTCATCAGCCTGGGGCCGCGGCGCGGCAAGGATCGCTGGCTCGAGTACGCGTCAATAAAGCTCAGGGTGGACGTTCCCGAACTGGTCAGGGGAGACAAGGCCAACCTGGCAAGCGCGGCAATCCTCGACCAGGCCGCTTCATTCGAAGGCACGAGCCTCAAGCGCTCGTCGGCGCTGTACCGGATAGCGGTGTGCCCGGCGGGAACCAGCCCGGACGAACAGGAACGCCGCGTACGCGAGGCTACCGTCTACCTTACCAACGGGTTCATCAAATTGAACAGGACGCTGTCGCTCCAGGGCGCCAGCGAAGTTGACCAGTTCACGGCCAAGGCCATCGTCAACTACGTCGCCAGGAAGAATGGCGTCACGCAGAGCACGGCCCGTGGAATAATCGACGATTACCTGTCGATGATAGAGACGGGCATGCTCCTGGGCGAGCGGGTGTCGGTCGGCAAGCTAGGCAGCGCCAGCCTCCGCCACCAGGCGGCCCGCAAGGCACGGATCGTGAAGAGCCTCAATACCGGCGAGGACCTCCTCGTGCCGGCCAAACCCGCCTCGATGGCGCCAAAGTTCAGCTTCTCGCAGTCGGTCAAGGAAAAAGCCGCCAACGTCGACCCGACCTTCATTGGCCTCGAGGATGAAGAAGGCGACGAGGATGACTGATCCACGCCGCCTTGCGCTCCGACAAGTGACTATCGGGCCTCGGCGAGCCTCGCCGACTCGGCCACGAGCCTGATGAACTCGGCCCGGTAGCCATCCACGTCGCTGCCCTTGGCGCCGACCGCAAGATCGGCCACCTGCGACCAGGACGCGGAACCCCTGTACTCCGAGTCGCGGAGCAGCATCCCCCATTCCGCGACGGCGGCGGCGAACCGCGTGTTTGCGGATGCCTGGCGCAGCGGCACCGGCTTCCAGGATATCGACTTCTCGATGAGCGCGGACGTGTCACCGTCGGGTTTCTTATACCTGAATTTGATGGTCATGAGGTCGCCGCTTGCCGCCGCCAGGCTCGTGGTGGTCTGCTGGTACTTGAGATCGGTTCGCGTCGCGCTAGCTCCTGAAGCGGGTACTATTTCGTAAAGCGCGGTCACCGAATGCCCGGCGCCGAGTTCTCCCGCGTCCTTGGTGTCGTCCTCGAAGTCCCTGGCGGCGAGCAGGCGCTTCTCGTACCCGATGAGCCTGTACGAGGCCACCATAGCCGGGTTGAATTCGATCTGGATCTTCACGTCCTTTGCCAGCGTGTACAGCGTCCCGGCCATCTGCTTGGACAAGACCTTCTCCGCTTCCCGCATCGAATCGACGTACGCGTAGTTGCCGTTGCCCGAATCGGCCAGTTTCTGCATCTTGGAATCCTTGTAGTTACCCATGCCGAAGCCAAGCACGGTAAGGAATATGCCGCTTTTGCGTTTTTCCTCTATGAGGCGCACCAGCGCCGCGTCCGACGAAGCCCCGACGTTGAAATCGCCATCGGTCGCGAGCACGACGCGGTTGTTGCCGCCGCTCATGAAAGCTTCCTTCGCGGCTTGGTACGCCAGCTCTATGCCTTCGCCGCCCGCCGTGGAGCCTCCCGCTTCAAGGTTGTCTATCGCGCTCATGATCGCGTCCTTGCGGGCGCCGGACGTCGGAGGGAGCACCTGTCCCGCCGCTCCGGCGTATACCACTATCGATATCCTGTCCTGCTGCCGCATCTTTCCGGCGAGCAGCTTGAGCGACTCCTTGACCAACGGCAGTTTGTTCGCTTCCGCCATGGAGCCGGACACGTCGACAAGGAATACCAGGTTGGAGGGCGGCAGGTCCCGTTCGGCTATGCGCCTGGACTGAAGGCCTACCCGCAGGAGATAGTGCCCCTCGTTCCATGGGCACGCCGCCAGTTCGGTATCGAAGGCCAGGGGGTCGTCGCCCCTTGGTTCCGCGTAGTCGTAGGAAAAATAGTTGACAAGCTCCTCGATGCGCACCGCGTCGAGGGGCGGAAGGCTCCCCGATTCGATGAACCTGCGTACATTCGCGTACGAAGCTGTATCCACGTCGATGGAAAAAGTCGACAAGGGTTCATGCGCAGGGTCGTTCCAGGCGTTCTCGACGACCCGGTCGTATTCCTCGGTATTGAAGTCGTCAGGGCCGACAACGTCGGCCTGATCCAGCGCATACTGCACCGCCGACTCGGCTTCGTCAAAGTTGCCTGCCAGCGATTCACTTTTCGCGGACGGAACCGCCGCGGCACCAGAACCTGGATACATGACTGGAGATGCCTTGTCCTTTTTTTCAGCGGCAGGCTTTGGCGTGGCGGGCTTTGGCGTGGCGGGTTTTGCCGCGACGGCTCGGCTCGAAGTCGAGGGCGGGTTTTCCCCGGTCATGGCGACGGCAGGATAGGGTGCCGCAACCTGGTCAGTGGGCTCCGCTTGCGGGCTCTCCCTGCCTGAAACCACGCCCTGCGTCCCCGTGTCGAACTGCGTGTAGACGACAAACATGAGGCAAGCGGCGCTTGCGACCCCGAGCACAGCCTTGAAGGCAGGAGCGGTCCACAGCGACGCCAAAGAAAACGACAGCCGCTTCTTTTCCGCTGAGAATTGCGACAGGAGTCGTTCCCTGAGTTCCCGCTCGAAACGTTTGTCCGGCTTCGCGTCGGGTTTGGCCGCGAGCAAGTCCCGTATCACTTTCTTCACGACTGCCTCCTGGTCCCTCAAGGCGGGATCGATCCTGTAGAGGTCCTTCAGTATTCTTGCGATGCTCTGTTCCATGGTACTTTCCTTTCAGGCGCCTGGGCGCTGCATGAGGAAAGCGACGAAGACAGCCAGAGGCATGGCGTCGCGCAAGGCCGCGATCGCCCTGGAATAGCCCATCTTGCATGCGGCCTCCGACTTTCCGGTGATACGCGCAATCTCGGCGTACGCAAGCCCGTCCCATACCCGCAGGATGATGATTTCGCGCGCATTGCCGCCCAGCGCCGCAAGGAACGGCTTTAACCGTTCCCAGGCGTCCCGTTCCGCGATCTCCACGGTGAAATCCACCCCGTCGGGCAGGTCCCACCCGTCATCCGGCACGGCTTCGAGCGATACCGTCCTGCCGATCGTACGCACGTGGTCTACAAGGCAGTTGCGGGCAATGCCGTACAGCCATGCCGAAAACGTGCCCGAGGAGGAATCGAAGCCGGCTATCCCTTCGAGCGCTTTCATGAAACTCTGGCTTGTCAGGTCCTCGGCCCATTCCCGGCGGAACGTACGGTAGTAGTGGTAGGCGTAGATCCGCCTGGCATAACGGTCATAGAGCCTCGCGAAAGCCCCGCGATCGCCATCCATGCTTCTTTTCGACAACCGCTCGTCGTCCATGCATGCTCTCCTTCGTCGTCTTTCATCATGAACTACGGGCCAACTCCGGAAAGGTAACATGGATACGTATCCGGTCGGGAGAGCATTGTTGTCGAAGGACGTCGGCGAGCAACTCAAGCAAAGTCATACGGCAAAGCGGGTTATGTCGTGGAAGTGGCAGTGGAAAATTCTCTGGCCCGCAGCCCGGCCCGGGTTGTAGAAGACGCAGCTGGCCGCGGGCGCTTCCTAGTCCTCGGTCGGCTCGAGGGGAGTTTCATTGAACTCCCAGTGTTCGGGAGACCGCCAGATGGCCGAAAGGGTCAGCTCCCGGATGAAGATGAGCTCCTTGGGTAGCCGGTCGTAGAGCTTGGTGAAGAGTTCTTCGTGGGAAAGCAGCTCCCCGACCCACAGATCCCGGTCCACCGCCATGATTTCTTTGAATTTGTCCTCTCCGAAGTCTTCCATGCCCTTCCAGCTAATGTCTTCGTACCGGGGCATCCACCCGAGGGGGCTCTCCACGCCCTTGGCGTGGTTGTTGGCGCGCTCCACGATCCACTTCAGTACGCGGATGTTCTCCCCGAAGCCGGGCCACAGGAAGTTGCCGTCCTTGTCCTTGCGGAACCAGTTGACTCCGAAGATGCGGGGCGGGCTCTTGATCATGCGGCCGAAGCGCAGCCAGTAGTTGAAGTAGGCGGCCATGTGGTAGCCGCAGAAAGGCAGCATGGCAAAGGGATCCCGGCGTATGAGCCCGACCGCGCTGGTGGCCGCCGCCGTGGTCTCGGACCCGAGGGTCGCGGCCAGGTAGACCCCGTACATCCAGTTGAAGGATTGGTAGACCAGGGGCAGGAGGGTTGATCGCCTGCCGCCGAAGATGAAGGCCTTGATGGGTACGCCTTCGGGGTTTTCCCATTCCGGATCGATGGAGGGGCACTGATGGGCGGGGGCCGTGAACCGTGCGTTGGGGTGGGCCGCGGGCTTGCCGGAGGCCGGGTCCCAGGGCATACCCTGCCAGTCGATGAGACCCGCAGGCGGGGTCTTGGTCATGCCCTCCCACCAGACGTCGCCGTCCGGGGTCAGGGCGACGTTCGTGAAGATGGTGTTAGTCCGTATCGTCGCCATGGCATTGGGATTCGATTTCTCCGAGGTTCCAGGCGCCACGCCGAAGTACCCCGCCTCGGGATTGATGGCCCGAACCTGTCCCTTCGAGTCCGGCTTCAGCCAGGCTATATCGTCACCTACGGTCGTAACCTTCCAGCCCCCGAAGGCCGCGGGGGGTATCAGCATGGCAAAGTTGGTCTTGCCGCAGGCGCTGGGGAAGGCGCCTGCAACATAGGTTTTTTCGCCTTCCGGGGACTCGACTCCCAGGATCAGCATGTGCTCGGCCAGCCAGCCCTGGTCCCTGGCGATGACCGAGGCAATCCGCAGGGCGAAGCATTTCTTCCCGAGGAGGGCGTTGCCGCCGTATCCTGAGCCATACGACCAGATTTCACGGGTTTCCGGGAAATGGACGATGTACTTGCGGTCCATGTCGCAGGGCCATGGGACGTCTTCCTGCCCCGGGGCCAGGGGAGCCCCCACGGAATGGATGCACGGCACGAACTCTCCACGCTCGCCCAGGATCTCCAAAGCCGCCTTTCCCATTCTGGTCATGATGCGCATGTTGGCTACGACATAGCCTGAATCGGTGATCTCGATGCCGATGTGGGACAGGGGCGAGCCCAGGGGACCCATACTGAAGGGGATGACGTACATCGTCCGGCCGCGCATGCATCCGTCAAAGAGACCCCGGAGGATCTCCTTCATCTCCTTGGGATCCTTCCAGTTGTTCGTGGGACCTGCCTCAACCTTTCGACGGGAGCAGATGAATGTGCGGTCTTCCACGCGCGCGACATCGCCCGGATCGGAGCGGGCCAGGAAACTGCCGGGCCGCTTCTCGGGATTCAGGGGGATGAAGGTGCCCGAGGCTACGAGTTCGGCGCATACGCGTCTGTTCTCTTCCTCGGAGCCGTCGCACCAATGTATCCGGTCGGGTTTGCAGAGGGCCGCGATTTGCGCGACCCAGGCCTTGAGGCCCTCGTGCCTGAGGTAGGCGGGAGTTTCCATGGATTCCTCCGATCTTGGGACCGCGCAGGAAAGCGAAGTCAGAAGGATTATATAAGAAAATAGTTAAAAAGGGGAAGGAAAACGTCGACTCGGTCCGACACGGGGCAGGAAGCCAGCCATCAAAGTGGTGGAGCCACCGAGGAAGATGGCCGGTTACCTGCCGATTTGACGGCCCAAACCATTTCACATATATTTGTGTTCATGCGAGCCATCGACCCGACCGGAGTCCGTTACCTCCTGCCATCCCCAGGAGACGGGATCCCGAATGGATGATGCCCGTCGCAGGGTCATCCTCCTCGTCGAGGACGAGGCCATCATCGCGATGGATGAGGCCCGTCGGCTTGAAGGCTACAACTACAAGGTCATGATCGCGGCCAGCGGGGAGCAGGCCGTCCGGATGGTCTGTTCAGAGAATCTTCCGGTGGACCTCGTCCTGATGGACATCAACCTCGGCGAGGGAATGGACGGCACCGAAGCGGCGAAAATGATTCATGAATGCCGCGATATTCCGGTGCTCTTCCTGTCTTCCCACACCGAAACCGAAATCGTCAAAAAAACGGAACAGGTCACCAACTACGGGTACGTGGTCAAGAACTCGAGCCTTACGGTGCTGGATGCCTCCATCAAGATGGCGTTCAGGCTATTCGAAGCGAACCGAAGCATCCGGGACCAGAAGATCGAGATCGAGACGGCGTACGAACAGATGCAGGTAGCCAACGAGGAGTTGCAGGCGACGCAGGACGACCTGATAGAACATGCCAGGGCATTGAACGAGAGCGAGAAGATCTTCAGGTCGCTGTTCGAGAAGGGACCTATCGGTACCGCCTATCACCGGATGGTCTATGACAGCGACGGCAAGCCGGTAAACTATGTCATCCTCGAGGCCAATCCCGCCTACGAGCGGATGACCGGCGCGGTCAAGCCGGCAGGCAAGCTGGTCACGGACGTGTTTGCGGGTATCGAGAAGGACCCGTTCGACTGGGTATCCACGTATGGTGACGTGGCACGGACAGGCAAGGAAATCCGGTTCCAGCAGCACCTCGAATTGAATGACCGGTGGTACGAAATCGTGGCCTTCCAGAACAAGCCCGATCACTTCGTGACTATCTTTTTCGAGATAACCGGGCAGAAGCGGATGGAAGAGGAGCTTAGGAAAAGCGAACGGAATTTCAGGGATACCGTATGGGACATGCAGGTTGGCGTGCTCCTGCAGGGACCCCGCGCCGAGATACTGCTCAGCAACCCAAAGGCGCTTGAATTGCTTGGACTCAGCGAGGAGCAGCTTCTGGGCAGGACGTCTTTCGACCCGAGCTGGAATGTCATCCACGAGGACGGCTCGCCGTTCCCGGGGCCGACCCATCCCGTGCCCATGGCGATCGCCACCTTGCGCCCGATTCTCGGGGTCATCATGGGTGTCGCGAGGCCGCTGATCGGTGACCGGGTATGGTTGGCGGTGGATGCCCTGCCCCAGTTCGATGAAAACGGCGCGGTACGCCAGGTCGTATGCACTTTCGTGGACGTAACGGAGCGCAAGACGGCAGAAATGAAGGTGGTCGACCTGCTCCGCGAGAAGGAGATCCTCCTCAAGGAAGTCCAGCACCGCATCAAGAACAACATGAACATTCTGGGTTCGTTGCTCAGGCTCCAGGCCGAGACGCAGGAGAATCAGGAAGCCAGGGACGCGTTGCAAGCCGCCGTCAACCGCATCGCGAGCATGATGGTGCTCTACGACAAGTTGTACCGCTCGGACACAGTCGGCTCCATCTCGATGAATGACTACCTTCCGGACCTCGTCGGGGAGATAGCGCGTAATTTGTCCAGGAAGGAATCCGTTGAGGTCCGGACGGAGATCGAGGACATCGTGCTGGACGAAAAGCGCTTGTCATCACTGGGGATCATCGTCAACGAGCTGATGACCAACTCGATGAAGTATGCGTTCAAGGACAGGGCCGATGGACGGATCAAGATAAGCGCGCGCAGGGTCGGCAGCCGCGTACGGTTGATATACGAGGACAATGGAATCGGCATTCCTGAAACCGCCGCCTCACCTAGATCGGGCTCGCCAATCGAGGCGGAGGGGAGCCCTCAGGTGAAAGGTTTCGGCTTGCAGCTCGTGGCCATGCTGGTGCAACAGATCGACGGGACACTGGAGATAGAGCGGCACGGCCGCGCCAGGTTCATTATCGAATTCGACGAATAGGAAGGAAGGATCCCGATGCTGACAGAAGGAAATCCCGCTCCCGATTTTTCTCTCGAGGATGATGCAGGAAAGACAGTGAAACTGTCCTTCTACAAGGGCAAGACGGTCGTCGTCTACTTCTACCCCAAGGACGATACACCCGGGTGTACCACGGAGGCCTGCGGCTTCCGAGACGCGTTCGACCGGTTCCTGGCCAGGGATGCCGTCGTCATCGGTGTCAGCCCGGACAAGCCGGTGTCCCACGGCAAATTCAGGGCCAAGTACGGGCTGCCGTTCGTGCTCCTCGCGGATCCGGACCATTCAGTGATCGAGGCGTACGGAGCCTGGGGCGAGAAGACGATGTATGGCAAGAAGTACGAAGGTGTCATCCGCTCCACGGTGATAGTCGGGCCGGACGGCAAGGTCAAGAAGATATTCCCGAAGGTCAAGCCAGAGGGACACGCCGAGGAGATCCTCGCGCTCCTGTAGACCGGCTGGAGTCTTTGTGGCCGCCGGTCAGTGGAGTACCCGCTACTTCCTGATCAGCTCGAGGAGCCGACCGAATCGCGATTTCGCCAGGTCGGCCAAGCCGTCTGGCCCGCCGGCTACGCACCAGGAACAGGATAGGTCCCAGACCAGGCCGGTCGCCAGCTCCATCGCCTCCGCGATACGGGGTTCGTCGGGGAACTCCCCCGCGCCGGCGCCGCGTTCAAGGCAATCGCGCACGATGAACTGTATGGCCAGTTCGTCGGGGCTGAACCACGAGCCGCCCTCCGCGAGCAGTATCGACAGGAACGTGGCGACGAAATTGCGGCCCTTGAGCGAGTAGTAGCCGAAGAAACGCTCCACGCATGAAAGCAGCGCCGCCATTCTCGGTATCCCGTCGAGAGTACCGTAGTATTCGAGGAGGCGATCGCTTTCTTCGCGCACATACGCGATCAGGATGTCGCTTTTTGCATGGAAATGATGGTAGAAGTTGCCTGTCGAGATTCCCGCCTCGGCGCAGATGTCCGGGATGGTCGATTTGCCGTATCCCCGTTCGGTGATGAGGCGGATTGAAGCGGCGAATATGCGCTCCCTGGTCTCGCGGCCCTTCCGGGTTGTCCCACCATGTCCGGGTCGTTTTACGATATCCTCTGAAGCGCTTCCGTCCGCCGGTCCGTCCAGCGGCATGCCCCGGGTAGCTGGTTCGTTCATCGGTATCCTCCCGGTCTTTTGGGTTGCAGTTGACACCGTACCATATCGGCTGTAGCCTGTACAGGAAAACCGAACCAATTCGGTTTTTTTGGATGAATTCACGAGAAAGGGCAAGATGCGCATCAGGGTGTACATGCCGGCGTTGGCGGATCATTCACGTATCGACGACGACGGGTTCGTCAACCTGCCGGACGGGCGCACTTTCGGTGACCTCCTGTCGTACCTTCATCTCCCGTTCCCCAGGGGATTGGCGATCCTGTGCATGGTGAATTACGAAAAGGCAAAGCTTTCCCGCACCCTGGCCGATGGGGATACGGTCAGCTTCCTGTCCATTTTTTCGGGCGGGTGATGCAGACACCCTGGCTTCATGAATGGAGGAATGGATGAAGGCAAGCATGGGAAAGGTGCTCCGCGTCGATCTGGGATCGAGGACCTTCGAGGAGCGCGCCGTTCCGGAAGAAACCTACCGCCGGTTCCTGGGCGGGATAGGGCTGTCGGTTTCGCTCCTGTATGACGAGATTCCCGCGGGAGCCGACCCGCTGGGTCCGGACAACGTGCTGTGCTTCGCCAGCGGCCTCTTGACCGGGACCGGCTCGGTGATGACCGGGCGGTGGATGGTCGCGTGCAAGTCGCCGCTTACCGGCGGCTGGGGCGACGCCAACTGCGGCGGCACCCTGTCTCCCGCGATAAAGCAGTGCGGGTGGGACGCCATACTGTTCCGCGGCATCGCTTCCGAACCTCTCGTATTCGTCGCCGACGCGAAAGGTCCCAGGCTCGAGCCTGCCGGCGAGCTCTGGGGAAAGGATGCCATCGAAAGCGAGACCGCGCTGATGGAACGGTACGGCCAGGCATCGGGACAGAAACCCGGGAAACGCCCGGCCGTGGCGACAATCGGTCCTGCCGCGGAAAAACTGTCCCTCATTTCGGGTATTTCCAACGACCTCGGCCGCTATGCGGCCCGCTCCGGGGTCGGCGCGGTGATGGGATCCAAGCGGCTCAAGGCTGTCGTGCTCAAGGGCAATCGCCCGATATCGTGCTCCGAGCCCGAAGCGGTCAAGGCTCTGTCCAGGTCCTACTCCAAAAAAGTGCGCAACCAGAACCTGCCGGGCATAGTGCTGGGCCGCTTCCTGCCCCTGCTCGGCAAGGTCCTGGGAGCCAGCCAGGTTGTCCCGATGGACGGCATCCTGAGTTCTGGCATCATGAAGAAGTGGGGTACTATCTACAACAACCTCGCCGGGGCGGTCAACGGCGATTCTCCGATGAAGAACTGGGGCGGTTCGGTAGCGGAATTCGGGTCGAGGCGTTACCGGAAGCTTGACCCCGACAGGATAGTCGCCCGCGAGACCCGCAAGTACCACTGCTATTCCTGCGTCATCGGATGTGGCGGCGTGGTGGACGTAAAGGGCATCGTCCCGGGCGCGACGCATTCTCACAAGCCGGAATACGAGACCGTCTGCGCGTTCGGCCCGCTGTGCATGAACGACGACCTGGGCACGATCTACCGGTGCAACGACATCTGCAACCGCTCGGGCCTTGATACCATCTCCGCCGGGACGACCGTGGCGTTCGCGATCGAGTGCTTCGAGAACGGCTTGCTGACCAAGGTTGACACCGGCGGCCTCGAACTGCGCTGGGGCGACGGCGAAGCGATCGAAAAGCTGGTCGGGATGATGGCCAGGCGCGAGGGCTTCGGCGACGTGCTCGCCGATGGCGTGTGCAAGGCGGCCGGGCGGATAGGCCGCGGTTCCGAGCGCTTCGCCATGAACGCGGGCGGGCAGGAACCGGGCATGCACGATTCCCGTCTCGACCCGATGATGGGCGTGTCATTCAGCGCCGACCCGACTCCCGGCAAGCACACGATATCGGCTTCCGCCTACTACAACGTCTCGCACGTATGGGAGGACGTCCCCTGGGCGCCCCGCGTCACGAAAATCTACCCCAAGAGCGAGGAATACCTGGCCACCGACCGCGAAGCCGACAAGTCCGTTGCAGGCGCATGCTTCAAGCAGGTACTGGACGCGGCCGGCGGCTGCCTGTTCGCCCTGGCCAGCGGGTTGCAGCACTGGAAAATATTCGACTACATCGACGCGGCCACGGGAGAGCATCGCGGCGCGTTGGAATACATGGAATGCGGGCGCCGGATACAGACGCTCAGGCAGCTGTTCAACGTGAAGCACGGCATCCAGCCGCGCGACATGATCATGAACCGTCGCATGGCGGGGATTCCGCCGCTGGAGAGCGGCTCGCTGAAGGGTATCGTCGTGCCCATCGAGGATATGGTTTCGGCATACTGGCGGCGCATTGGCTGGGATGGCGCCACCGGAGTTCCCCTGGCTGAAACGCTGGAAACGCTGGGTCTGTCGACTTCCGCTGGCGTCGACAAGGAGGCGCGATAATGGCCGCCGGCAAGTTCCCCGTCGTCGACTACAAGCTCTGCATGGCCTGCGGCGCCTGCATCCCGGCGTGCCCGTTCGGCTGCCTCGAACTGACGAAACTGGGCCTCGACAAGTACCGCAAGGCATATCCCGAGCTGACCAGTCCCGAAAGCTGCACCGGGTGCGGATTATGCGCCCGCGCCTGCCCGATCGAGTGCATCACCATAAAATAAGAATTGAAGAGGTTCATCATGTCCACCGTTGTATTGGAGAGACTGACGAAGTACGACTACCTGCCGGAATGCTCGTCGCTCGCGAAGGAATACGGTACGCAGGCCTGGGACGATCGCCCCGAGGTAGCAGCGATAAGGATGGCCGTCTTCGCCGCCATGGACACGCTCGATGACGAGACCGGCATCGGTGCCCGCTTCGACGGCAGGAAGGTGCTGGTCAAGCCGAACCTCGTCACGGTCTATGACCACTTTGGCACGATGGCGCCGGTCTCGCCCGAAACCACCGACCCCCGTGTCCTGGACGCGCTGGTACTCTGGCTGTCGCGCAAGGCCAAGGAGATCGTCATAGTCGAGTCGTCGGGCCGAGGCAACCCCACGCGGGCGTCGTTCCGGATTTCCGGCATCGACCGGCTTGCGCGGCATCGGGGATGCGGACTGCTCGCGCTTGAGGAGACGCCGGTCGACCGCTACTACCTGCCGCAGGCAGGCGTCCAGCGCGAGATCCTGGTACCCAGAATCTTCTCCGAGGTAGTCCGGGGCGAGGCGGCGTATGTCTCCGTGCCCAAGCTCAAGACCAACCTGTACACGGGCGTGACGCTCGGGTTCAAGAACGCGATGGGCGTGATCCCCTACAACCTTCGCCAGCGCCACCACCATTACGCGATCGACCGCAAGCTCGTGGAGATGCTGTACCTGTTCAAGCCCGACCTCGTCTTCATCGACGGCGTCGTGGGCGGCGAGGGCGAGTGTCCGGCCCCGGTCGACCCGGTGGACAGCCGCGTGGTGATCGCCGGCGACCATGCCGTCGAGACCGACCGCGTAGCCACCCGGTTGATGGGTTTCGACCCTTCGTCGATAGAGCTGATGCGGGTCGCCGACGAGCTGGGCTTCGGCGACAGGAAATCGGTAAAGGTCATCGGCGACACGACGCCGGTGCCGTTCCGGCCGGCCGACCAGTCGCTGCTGTCGGACCGCGTCAGGAAGGCGTTTCCCGGCCTGAAGATCTTCGTGGGCATCGACCGGGTGCCACCGCCGGCCGACGCGAACGGGCGGGAGCTGGCCCGCGCCGTGGAGCACGCCTGCTGGGGTGGATGCTCGGCGACGACGCGTTTCGCTCTGGCGCTGATCGAGGCGGAGGGCTACCGCCCGAAGACAGAAGGCGTCATCATCATAGGGCCAGGGCTCAAGGGCCAGCCCGGTGCGACCGGCGAAGGCCCGTTCTGGTACGACGCCGACGGCAAGGCCTGGGACGAGGCATCGATGTTCGCCCTGCCGGGAAGCAAGCTGGTAATAGGCAGCTGCGGACGCGCGATCGGGATAAAGGCCGACCTGTTCGTCGAAGGTTGCATGCCGTTTGCAAACGCCCCCCACATGGCCATCCACACGATCACCAAAACGTCATGCCGCGTATTGTCCTTCAAGAACAAGAACTTCGTATCAATCCTGATGAACACCGTCGCGCAGCGTGCGGCGCGGCGGAAGCTTATAAAGGCGGGGACCCGGCTCGACATACCCTTCGAGATTTCGGCCGAACCTCCGGTGCCGGCCGGTCCCGATGGCGCCGGTACCTCCCCGGCATGGGTGCCTTGGCCCCTGCCGCCGATCGGACGGGCAGAGAAGGCCAAGCTGCTGGCGTTCGAGGACGACGCAGCCGCGGCATCGTTGCGCGGCGTCTTCGAGGAACGCATCGTGGCGAAACTGTTCTGGAAGTCGCAGGAATGGACCACGAACATCATAACCTGGGCGCCGCTCGCGCTCGCGGCTCTGGGCGCGCTCGGGCTGGGAGTGGGCTGGCAACCGTCGACCTGGTTCAGGATCTGGCTGGGCATCGAGGCAATGCACGCCGCGGAACTGCCGTTCTCCCTGCCGGCGATGGCCAAATTCGGCAAGCGTACGGGGAAGGCGAGACCCGCCTGGCAGACGGTCTTGCTGACGCTCGAGTTGGGCTACCCGAGCTGGGTGCCTTGGGCGCTGGGGATCCATGGATAAAACCGGGACCGTCTTGGATATTTTGAGGTGCGCCGGTTTTATGGCGGCATGAAAGGCATTATCGTAGATGCCTGGTACGGCACCCGCTTCCTGCCGGTCACCAAGACCGTGCCCAAGGCACCAGGTACTCGCTGTATTCGCCCTGGGTGTCGATGACGAAGAGTCGCCCCTTCCTGGTCGTTCCATTGCAGGGGAAGTGGATATTTGAAATCCAGCGCTTCATGGGGCGCGAATTGCACGAGCCTGTCTCTCCCGGCATGGCGCTGTGCGTCGCGAGATTGAAGGCGATGTGCTTATCGGAAAGAAACGCCACGTTATTCGGGATGCCGCTGCGGATTACATTGTTCGAATTGAATACAAAAATGGTTGAAACTCACAAACAGCAAGTTTGGTTATATCTATCAATATGATGAAAATTAATGGTAGAGACCAACTTTCCGAAATAAGGCTGTCTCCTTTATCAGATGACCTATATAATTGCTTGCCCCATAATGATTAGCGCCAGATGGGAGTCGCCCTCCAGCTCTCGACATCGTGTCTCGAGCTTCCGGGCCGCCTCAGAATCTCTCGACCAAACAGGGCGGGGGCTAGCCCCCGCAACCCCCGCGTCGCTGCGAGTCTCGCGCCGCGCCCTGTGCCTCGCGCTCGCCAGCTCGCGACGGTTCTTTGGTTCGACTCCCATCTGGCGCCGTGGCTTTAAAATGCAAAGATCCGCCGAATAGGCGGGCCTGCAAATTAGCGCCAGATG
>PGXR01000262.1 GCA_002839245.1 Spirochaetae bacterium HGW-Spirochaetae-7
CTGAAAGGGCAAGTCCGGAAGCTTCCAGCCAGGACCGCCTGTACGGCGGCAGAGCTGCGCCTGTCGGTGACTGGCACAGAGCGACCAGGGCCGGCCCGTCGCCCGTGGCAAGCAACGCTTCGCCGAGCAGCGCGACCGATCTCGTCCTGTACCTGCCCGACTCCCTGACCACGGCCTGCCCGAGCATTTCTACCGCGAGCGCTTCGTCTCCAGCTTCCTGCGCGTGCATCGCTATGAACAGGATGGCTCCCGGCCCAAGCTTCGAGAGAGCGTTGAAATCGATAATGTCTCCTGATGCTATGGGCAGGGGCTTGCCGGAAGCGAGGAGCTCGAACCACGCAGCCTCGTCGAGGCCGTGTATGGTCGAACCGACGCAGGAAGGCGTCGACAGCGAGGTGGCTATGATGAACAACAGGGCAAGCACTCTCATTCGTTCTCCCAAAAGTTCCAGGATACGCCAACAGGGTACTGCGGAACTATAGCACGTGCCGAGGCGTTGGCCGAACCGCCTGGCATGGAACCGTGGATAAAAAAAAGCGGGCGCATAAGCGTCCGCCCTCGTCTCCGGTCCAAGGAAAGCCCTATCTCGGAGGGATGAATATCCAGGTACCCGAGATGATGAGGTCGGGATTCTTTATTTTGTTGGCTTTGGCGATGGTCGGGTAAAGCCAGGGAGACCGATAATAGGCGATAGACAGGTCCCACAGCGTGTCGCCCCACCTGATCTTGTACCAGGTGCCGGCCTTCTTGGCCGTGGCCGCCGGCTTGGCCGCCGGGGCCGGTGCCTCGACCTTGGCAGGCGCCGGGGCAGGGGTTTCAACCTTGGCGGGCTCGGGTGCGGGCGCCGGAGTTGCGGCGGGCGCTGGCGTCGCAACGGGTGCGGAGAAGGTAGCGGGAGCCACGGGCGGTTCGGGCTTGCGGTCGACCGTGAACTTGTAGATGAGGAAGGCCAGAAGAAGGATGATGATCAGCCCGATGGCCGCCAGGATGCCGATGAGCAGCGGCGACGTACGCTTCTTCTCCTCGTCGGAAAGTACCGAAGGTTCAGGCTCGCCGAAGTCGGGGATGGCTTCCGCGGAATCCACTGTCTCGCCGGCCTCGGGCGCTTCGGTGTCGAAGGGATTGACCTCGGGGAACTCGTCGGTCGAAAGGTCGACGCCTTCGTCCTCCTGGAAATCAAAGTCGGGAATGTCGTACTTTTCTTCCTCGGCGAGCGACTTGAGCGATACCGACAGCGTCTGGTGTTCGCCGGTGGCTTCCTCGCGGGCGAGCGCGTTAAGGTTGCCGTCGTCGTCGAGCCCCAGTTCGAGCCTTATGTCCGGCTCTCCGCTCGGTCTCGGAGGGATGTTCTCGATGACGAGGCTGCCGACATAGTCGTCGGCGGCCTCACCGACGGTCGAGCGATAGACGTCTATCTGGACGCTCGGCTGATCGTCCTTGACCGTGGTGACGACGAGGCGTTTCTTGGACGCGGCGCCATCCTCGAGGATTGGGTAGAATTTACCGTCTGCCAGGCGTATACCGATCTTGGCCATTGTTTCTTCCGTTCGGGCAAGATTTTGGAAAGGACACTACTCTCATAGTATCGGACATTTAGTCCGGAAAAACGAGAGTATCATCGATAATATCCCGATATCGGGATACTAGGTCCTGGCTACGGCAATCAGGCGCTCCGCCGTGGCTCCGTAAGGCGCACCCGACCAGGTACCGAACAGCTGCACTGACCCGAAACCCGCGTCGAGAAGGGCTTCGCGCAGCTCCGTGCCTGCGTAGAGGCGCTGGACCCAGGCGCGGTCGGTGCGCCTGTCGCCATCGACCAGGATCCAGCGGTTGCGCAAGCCTTCCCAGGCGCCGACTACCTCGAATTCTGTCAGTACGAGCCGCCCGTCGCGCTCGAACCATTCGCCCTCGATAAAATCGCGGGCGGCAATCTCCTTGCCTACGAGGTCCATGACCAGGACTCCGCCAGGGGCCAGGCTTTCGCGGATGCGCTCGAGCATGGCGACGTCCTCCGCCGCCGTCCCGAAGTAGCCGAAGCTCGTGAACAGGTTGAGCGCAAGGTCGAAGGCGCCCGGGCGGCTCCAGCTCCGCGCGTCGGCGTGGATGAATTCGGCGGACAGCCCCATCGCCGCTGCGCTGTCGCGGGCCGCGGCAATGTAGGGCTCGGTAATGTCGATGCCAACCACCGGGTGGCCCCGTGCCGCGAACTCCAGCGCGTGCCGTCCCGGACCGCAGCACATGTCGAGGACGGACGCGCCCGGGGAGGCGCCCGACAGGGCGAGTATCGCGTCCACCACCGCGGGAGCCTCGGCCCAGCGGTCGCCGCCGAACAGCAATGGCGCAAATTCCGTCCAGAAGGATTCGTCGGAGAACCAGGGTTCGTCTTCGGGCATGGCTTCCGTGCTAGAGCGCGCCGTGCTCGAGCGCCTGGCCCAGCACGTAGGTCAGCATGTCGACGTCGATATCGCCTGAGTCGATGGTGACGAGGTCGCGGATCTCCTCCCAGTCGTCCTTGGTGAATGCCGTACCGTCGTAGTCGGACAGAAGGAGCGAGCCGACGCCGGCCAGCCAATCCACCGCCTTTGCCGAGCCGTCGGCGCCGCCCGATCCGTAACGCGACAGGAAGGTGGTGAAGAGCGCAGCGAGCGTGTCGTCGGGTACCTTGGGCACGGACCGGGCAAAGGTCGACCTGAGGGAATCGAACTCGCGGTTGCCGGCCTGGGAGCCGGAGCGTCTGACCCAATCGTCGATGTCCGACTTGAGCTTGTCTATTGCTTGCATGAGTCAATAATATAGCGTGCGGCGTGCTACGTCGAGCCTGACGCGAAAGCGAATGCTGCCATCAGCACGCCGAAATCGTAGGCTGCGTGAGCCAGCGCCAGAGCGTGCAGCCTGAACCCGCGGACGGCGGCTACGGCCATGGCCGCTCCGACCAGCGACGAGGACAGGATGCCGGGCCAGCCCTGGTACGCATGACCGGCCGCGAAGAGTCCTGTCGATACCAGGATCGCGGCCGCCGCCCCCGCGCCGCGCTCGCGGAGGGCGCCTATGACGTAGATCCGGTAAAAAAGCTCTTCCCGGTAACCGACTGCGAGGGCGAAGAGTCCGGAGAGACCCGTGATGAGGAATTCCGGCGAACTTCCCGCCCGAGGCACGG
>PGXR01000263.1 GCA_002839245.1 Spirochaetae bacterium HGW-Spirochaetae-7
CGTTGCAGAAAGCTTTGCTCTGCGACACGAAAGCCTTGGTAGAGCCGTTCATAGCAGCCCGCGAGATAGAATGCGCGGTTCTAGGAAACGGCGACCCGAGGGCTTTCCCGCCCGGTGAAATCGTGCCGTCGCATGAATTCTACGATTACGAAGCCAAGTACATCGATCCCGACGGTGCCATGCTGGTGATACCGGCCCGGATCGACGATGAATCAACCCGACGTATCACCTCGCTGGCGCTGTCGGCCTACCGCACGGCAGGGCTGTCCGGCATGGCCCGAGTCGATTTTTTCATAGACCGGAAGGATGGCGAGATATACCTGAACGAGGCGAATACGATACCGGGCTTCACTTCCATATCGATGTATCCCAAGATGTGCGAGGCTGGAGGCCTGCCTTACGCGGCCTTGCTTGACGAGCTTTTGGTTCTCGCCGTGGAGAGGCACAAGACCAGGGCGGCATTGCGCTACGAGCGCGTATAATTATGCATGGTTAACGCATAATTATTTATATGGAAACAATTTATTTTCTTTTCCTGTTTTTTTCGCACTAGATTCGAATCAAGACTAGGGTGTATACTGAGCCCGCTCCGGCATTTCCGGGGCACCCAATGCAGGAGGCACAGAATGAAGAGCAATGAGTACATGGCCCTCGACGAGAAGTACGGCGCGCACAATTACCATCCGCTGCCCGTCGTCATTTCATGGGCTCTCGGAACCAAGGTAAAGGATCCAGACGGCAAGGTCTATTTCGATTTCCTTTCCGCCTATTCTGCCGTCAACCAGGGCCACCGTCATCCCAAAATCATCAAGGCGCTCGTCGACCAAGCCAACACCTGCACGCTGACGAGCCGCGCCTTCCATAACGACCGCATGGGGCTGTTCCTCAAGAAGCTATGCGAGTACACCGGCTACGAGAACGCACTGCCGATGAACACCGGAGCCGAAGCCGTCGAAACGGGCATCAAGGCCGCGCGCCGCTGGGGAGTCGAAGTCAAGGGAGTAGAGAACGGCAAGCAGGAAATAATCTGCGCCAACGACAATTTCCACGGCCGCACTCTCCTGGCGATATCGATGTCAAGCGATCCCGATTCGACAGTAAACTACGGCCCTTACGTCCCCGGCTTCGTTAACGTACCCTATGGCGACGCAGAGGCCATAGCCAGGGCATTCACCAAGAACACCGTCGCTGTCATCGTCGAGCCCATCCAGGGCGAGGCCGGCGTCGTCGTCCCCCCCGCTGGCTACCTGAAGAAGATCCGCGAACTGTGCGACAAGAACAAGGCGCTGTTCATCGCCGATGAGGTCCAGACCGGTTTCTGCCGGACGGGCAAGCGTTTCGCCTGGCAGCATGAAGGCGCCAGGCCCGACATCATGTGCCTGGGCAAGGCACTCGGCGGAGGCGTGCTGCCGGTCTCCGCTATCGTCGCCGACCACGCCGTCATGAAGGTATTCACCCCAGGCACCCACGGCTCCACTTTCGGCGGCAACCCGCTGTCGAGCGCCGTCGCGGTCGCCGCCCTCGAGGTGTTGGAAGACGAGAAGCTTGACGACCGCGCCGAAGCCATGGGCAAGATTTTCAGGGAAGAACTCTCCAGGATAAAGTGCCCGAAGGTAGTCACCGTCCGCGGCAAGGGATTGCTCAACGCCGTCGTCTTCGAGAAAGGTTTCGAAGCGTGGAACGTATGCCTGGCCTTGCGCGACGCGGGCCTGCTGGCCAAACAGACCCACGGCAACATAATCCGCTTCGCCCCGCCCCTCGTCATTACGGAGAAGGAAATCCACGAAGCAGTAGCCATAATCAAGGGCGTCTTCGAGAAAATCGCCTGATATCCCGAAAAGGCCGTCATGTAATCCGACATCGAATGCGGTGATGCAAAGAGAGGCTTGAAAAGAAACCATCCTTCCACGCCTCTCCTGTATTCCAGGCTCTCCGCGCCTCCGAGTTAGATTCGTCGGTGAATTATTCGGGTTTTCCCAGGGGCAGGCTTACCGTGAAAATAGCGCCGCCGCCCGGACGGTCGGCGTACGATACGGTTCCCCCGAAGGCCTCTATGTTCTTCCGTGCCAGGGCAAGGCCGAGCCCGCTGCCCTTGGGCTTGGTCGTATTGAACGGTTCGAACAGGCGGGGCAAACGTACCGGAGGAATTCCCGGCCCTCTATCGAGTATTGATACAAGCAGGCGATGGGAGCGTATCCTGGCCTCCAGCAACGGCTTTGCGCCTGTTTCGGCGCTTGCTTCCAGAGCGTTCGAAACGATGTTGTCGAGCGCGTCGACGACTCTCGCCTCGTCTATCTCCAGAAAGGCTTCGGGGCCGACATTCATTTCGACGTCAAGTGTGCCTTGGTACCTGCCCGCGAACGAAGCGACGAAACGGGCCGCCTCGAGCGTTCGCAGGTCTCCGCCGCCTGACTTGAGGTAGGTTCGTATCCTTTCAGCCAGGTCGGCCAGGCGCACGGCCTCGTCGTCGATTACCGCCAGTCCCGCGACCGTAGCCTCGTCGGCTCCGCGGCGGAGTATGCCGCATTGCAGCCTGATGACTCCGAGCGGGTTCTTTATCTCGTGCGCGATTGTCCTGGCCGCCTGGCCGAGCTCGACGAGTTCCCTGTCCCTGGCCTCGCGATCCTTGGACGCCAGGTAGCGCCCGTACATTGCCAGGAAGCCGCCGTAAAGCCCGAGAAGGACAAGCGAGACACCCGCGGCGGTTACCAGGCGGATTTTTTCCTCGTTCTTGAATCCTGACGTGGAGTATTCGATATAGGCGAGCGCTGGCGGCCGGCCTGGCTGGATCAGCGCGCCGAAGCCTTGGCCGATCTGGCCCGGTTCAAAGTCAGGCTGCGTTTCGGGAGCCGCGATGCCTCGCATGCGTCCGGGCCTGTCCGTTCCCATCATCATCCTGCGATTGGGCTGGTCTCCGCTGATAGCCCGGACGAGGACTACCGAAGAATCGCGCAGCAAGAACCGCGACAGGGGCGTCTCAGGCCCCAAGGGGTCCATGGATGCGGGCGCTGATCCGTATATCGTCAGGGACTTCCCCTCCGGCGTATACAGGCCGAACGCCAGGACGTTCTCGACATCGCTGGCAAGCAAGGCCCGGGTCCTGACCAGCTCCGACAATACCGTTACCGCCTTGTAGACCTCGTACTCCAGGTACAA
>PGXR01000264.1 GCA_002839245.1 Spirochaetae bacterium HGW-Spirochaetae-7
GGGCTCGACCGGGCCATGGTCAAGGGCTTCGTCATAGCAACAGGCAGCGCCGTCTCGCATTCATCCATTTTGGCACGATCGCTCGGCATACCGGCCGTCGTCGGCGCCGGCGCGGCCATGGATACCTTGAGGGACGGCGCGCTGGTGATAGTGGACGGCACCGACGGCCTGGCCATCCTCGATCCTGGCGAAGCCGAACTCGGTGCTTATCGCCAGAAGCTCGCCGCTTTCGAGGCGCGCCGGGAGGCCCTGAAGCGCTTCGTCGGCAAACCTACGACCACGCGCGACGGACTTCGGCTGGAACTTGCGGCGAACATAGGAGGCACGACAGACCTCAACGGCGCCGAGGAGAACGGCGCGGAAGGCGTCGGGTTGTTCCGGACCGAGTTCATGTATATGGACAGGCTTATCCTGCCCGGCGAGGACGAGCAGTTCGAGGTCTACCGCCATGTCCTGTCGAGGATGGCGCCGAGGCCGGTGGTCATCCGCACGCTCGACGTAGGCGGCGACAAGCAGCTTGAATGCCTGCCCATGCCTCCCGAGGCCAACCCCTTCCTCGGCGTGCGCGCCATCAGGCTGTGCCTGGCCAACGAGGGCGTGTTCCGCACCCAGCTCCGCGCCATGCTGCGCGCCTCGAGCTTCGGCCGCCTCCGCATAATGTTCCCGATGATAGCCACTATAGAGGAACTGCGCGCGGCCAAGGGTATCCTCGCCGAGGAACGCACCGCGCTCGTGGGCGCGGGCGTATCGGTGGCCGGTAAGATAGAGGTCGGCATCATGGTGGAGATACCCGCCGCAGCGGTCATGGCCGACGTCCTGGCGGCGGAGGTGGATTTTTTCAGCGTCGGGTCGAACGACCTGACCCAGTACGCGATGGCGGCCGATCGCATGAATCCGGCGGTGGCGTACCTGCACCGCGGCCCCCATCCGGCGGTCCTGCGGCTCATAGGCATGGCGGCCGACGCGGCGAAGAAGCGCGGTATCTGGATAGGACTCTGCGGCGAGATGGCCGCTGATCCACTGGCCGCACCGTTGCTGGTCGGCATGGGCATCACCGAACTGAGCATGGGCGCCGCTTCCATACCCACGATACGCGCTTTGCTCGCCGATACCGATTCCGCGGACGCGCGCCGGCTTTTCCTCAAGGCTCGCGACATGGAGAGCGACGCCGATGTCCGCAGGCTCATGAAAGGAGCGAACGCGTGCTAGAGAAAAAATTCGTCATCATCAATCCAACGGGCTTCCATACCCGGCCCATACGCGCTCTGGTCGATACGGCGACCGACGATTTTCCCGACTGCGAAGTCAAGATAGTCAAGGGAGACAGGACGATCAACGGCAAGAGCCTCATCCACATGCTGACTCTGGGGATCAAGTACCAGGACGAGATAACCGTCCGGGTGGAAGGCGGCTGCGAGGCCGAGGCTCTCGAGACGTTGGGCGCGTTCTTCGGGAAGATTTACAAGGAATGACGGCATGATCAGGACCCTTTCCCTGAACCCCGCGGTCGATAGAACCGCGACGATAGCGCGGTTCGCCGTGGATGCGGTCAACCGCGTTTCGGCTACCCGGCTCGATGCCGGAGGCAAGGGCATCAACGTTTCCAAGGCGATTGGATGCATGGGCGGCAAGAGCGTGGCGTACGGCTTTCTGGGTGGAGCGGCGGGCCGTTTCATACGGTCATCCCTCGATGGGCAGGGCATCCGCCACGACTTCGTCGAGGTGGACGGCGAGACCAGGACCAACCTCAAGATAGTAGATCCCGTTCTGGGTACGCATACCGACGTCAACGAGAGCGGGCCGCGGGCCACGGAGGAAGCGCTGGCGGACCTGGAGGCGAGGTTGTTCGGCGAGGCGGGCACGGAGGACATCTTCGTCTTCTCCGGCAGCGTCTGTCCCGGCGTTGAACCGGGAGTATACGCCTCGTGGATCAGGCGCGCGCGATCGCTGGGAGCGCGGACCGTCCTCGACGCCGACGGGGAAGCCCTGGCGCTGGGCGTGGCGGCCGGCCCGACCATCGTCAAGCCTAACCTCGACGAGCTGGAACGCCTGGTGGGCTCTCCGCTCACCAAGGCCGGGCACACTGACCAGGGCGCGGCGATAGCGGCGGCCCGCGGCCTCCTGTCGTCCGGCGCCCGGCTCGCCGTGGTATCGCTCGGCCCGGAAGGTGCCCTGTTCGTCGACCGGGACAGCGCGATCATGGCGCACGGCATTCCCGTCAAGGCCCTGAGCACGGTCGGCGCCGGAGACTCGGTCGTCGCCGCTCTGTGCCTGGGCCTCGAGCGGGGAGCAAGCCTCGAGCGCCTGGTGACGCCCGCGATCGCCGCCGGTACCGCGGCCGCCGCTACTGCCGGCTCGGAGGCTTTCGATCCGTCGTCTCTCGCCGCCTATGAAAAGCTGGTAACCTACGAAATCCTGCAAGGAAGGCCCGAATGAAAATAAAAGCGGTACGGCTTTACGGCAAGCATGACCTCCGTCTCGAGGAATTCGAACTGCCCGATATCGGGGACGACGAAGTACTCGTCCGCGTGGTTTCCGACTCCATATGCATGTCCACCTACAAGGCGGCGTCGCTGGGATCCGACCACAAGCGCGTGCCAAAGGATATCGCGGACCATCCGGTGATCATTGGCCACGAAATGTCCGGCGTCATAGAACGGGTAGGCTCGAAGTGGAAGGACCGGTACCGAACCGGCGCCAAATTCGCCATACAGCCAGCGCTCAACTACAAGGGCAGCATGGATTCGCCCGGTTATTCGTACCGCTGGTGCGGCGGAGCCGCCACCTACGCCATCATGCCGCACGAGGTGATGGAACTCGATTGCCTCCTCGACTACTCGGGCGACGCATTTTTCCAGGCATCCCTCGCCGAGCCCATGTCGTGCATCATCGGCGCATTCCACGCCAGCTACCATACCACGGCGGGCAGCTACGAGCACCTGATGGGCACGGTGGCGGGTGGCAGGATGGCGATACTCGCGGGAGCGGGACCCATGGGGCTTGGGGCGGTCGATTATGCGCTACACTCGGGCCGCGCTCCGCGGCTTCTGGTCGTCGCCGACATTGACGATTCGCGGCTCGAGC
>PGXR01000265.1 GCA_002839245.1 Spirochaetae bacterium HGW-Spirochaetae-7
GGGGGCGGGTCGCACCCGCAACGCGGGCTGTACTGCGACCGCGCCTTTGCCGAGCAGCCTCGACAGCGAATCGGCAAGTTCCCTGCCGTCAGAACCGTCGTTGCCCGTTCCCATGGGCAGGCGGAGCACCGTGAAGCGGTCGCGGAGCTCGTCGGGCGCGCGCGACAGTTCGTCGAGGAATTCGAGGCTGGTCCCGTCACCGCATGCGAGGATGACAAACCAGGAGGATTTGGGCTTGAGCGCGGATTCCTCGAGGCATTCGGCCGCCAACGCGGTTGCGTGCCTCGGGCTGTCGGTTTCCCGAAGGCGCCACGAAAGCGACCGGGTCCGCCTTTCGAGCCCTGCCGCGTCAGCCGTGGCCAGCGCCAGGTCACGCATCGCCTGGGCAAGCTTGGCCGGGTGCGCGAATCCGCCGGCGCGGGGATTGGCGATGAGGACCGCGATGACATCCTCGTTGGCGAGCAACGGCGTCTTCTCGACCAGTGCGCGCAATCCTTCGGCGAAACTGCGTAGATCCATGGTCGCCGAGTCTACTACGGAAATACCGGGTTGAGAAGGGGCGTTTTCCACCCGGATTTGATGCAACTTTAATGATAGGTTTTTGCAATGCCATGGTAAACTGTCTTTCCAGACGCCGTCGGCCAGCGAGCTGCATAGTCCGGGCTGTAGGCGGGGAAGGTCACCCAATGGATTTTTCCTGGAAGATCATCATCGATGCCGGCATCATCTCGACTGCGCTGCTCGTTGCGACGTTCCTCCGGACGAAGCTTCGGTTCCTCCAGCGCTTCATGGTGCCCAACGCGCTGACTGCCGGCTTCATCCTCCTGCCAGTCTACAACTACCTGATGCCTGCGCTGGGCTATTCGCAGAACAGGCTCGGCGACCTCGTCTACCACCTCCTGAGCATTTCTTTCATTGCGATGACGCTGCGGTCCAGGCCCAAGGCCGAAAAGAAGGTGAAGGATGGTTCGGTCTGGGCGATGTCGACGGTGATCATGTCGCAGTATGCCATCCAGGCGTTCGTCGGGCTCATGCTCACCTGGGTGCTGTTTTCCACGGTCATTCCGGGCCTCAGCCCCGCATTCGGACTGACCCTGCCGCTCGGCTTCGCCATGGGTCCCGGACAAGCGTACGCCATTGGCAAGACCTGGGAAGGCATGGGCTTCGAGGGAGCCGGTTCCGTCGGCCTCGCGATGGCCGCGCTGGGCTACCTGTGGGCTTGCGTCGTCGGTGTGGCCCTCGTCAACTACGGCGTCCGCAAGGGTTTTCTGCCTGCGTTAGGCACGATGAGCGACCGGGCCATGCTTACCGGCATCCTGCCAGCGGATTCCACGAGGCCTGTCGGCTCGCGAAACACCACCGACATCGAGGCGATCGACCCGATGACCTTCCACACCGCCGTCGTCGCCTTCACCTATATCCTGTCGTTCGTGCTGCTTTCAGGGATCGGGGCGTTGCTTGGCCTGGCGGGCAAGGCGGGGCGTGACCTGGCCTACAACCTCTGGGGCATGAATTTCATATTCTCTGCGCTTACGGCGATGATTGTCCGCTCCATAATAAACCGCATGAAGCTCGGTTACATGCTCGACGACGACAGCCTGTCCCGCTTGTCGGGCATCGCCGTCGACTACATGGTGACCGGGTCGCTCGCGGCCATTTCCCTCGTGTTCGTCGGCCGGTACTGGCTGCCTCTGCTCACCGTATCGACCCTGGGCGGCCTGACCGTGCTGTTCACCGTGCCTTGGATGTGCTCCAGGGTATTCAGGGACCATCGTTACGAGAGGATGATCATGCTGTACGGCGTCTCGACCGGCACCCTGTCCACCGGGCTCGCGTTGCTCCGCATTCTCGACCCCGAATTCAAGTCCAAGGTCTCGAACGACTACATGCTGTCGGCCGGCATGACCTTCGGTCTGGCCATACCGTTCATTCTCGCGATCAACCTGCCGGCCCAGGCCGGCATGCAGGGCACTCTCGGGCCGTTCTGGACGATGGTGCTCATTTCCGTGGGCTACCTCGTCTATTCGCTCGTCTCCTACGCCATCGTCGCCAAGTCGCGGGCCTTCAGGAAACCCTCTACGATGTGGCTGGAGGAAGACCGGTAGCTTTCAGCACTTCGATGGCCACCGCCCACTTGCGGGCCGACTGGAAACGCCGGGGGAAGCGGAACTGGTACAGCGTCCGGCCGTGGTAGAACTCGAAGAGCTGCTGCTTTATGACGGTCTGGCCTTCGATTTCTGCGATCGGGAACTGAAGCCGCTCCCCGAGCAGGGTAGCGAGCTCGACGCGGTCTGGATAGAGTATCAGAGAACCGGTCCTGTACTTCAGGAGAGGGTTCATGCGGCGGCCCTTGAGGAGCAGGACGCCTGAATCGGAGAATACCGGCAGTGCCGGCGTCGCGCGGGCCCGCCTGAGCAGGTCCGCGAAGGCCGACTGCTGCCACAGGTCCCATTCCCTTATGGACACGAAGCGCGGTCGGCTCGAGCCGACCCGGGTGAAGGCCATGTCCTTCGACAGCCTGACGACATGGCCGCAGCCACGGCAGTACAGACGGTTGACGTAACTGCGCATCGTGCCGGCCTGGCCGCAGGCGGGGCACATGAACAGGGACAGTTCCAGGTGTCTGGCCCTGCCGGAGACGCCACACCTGACCGGGTGGCTGGCCTTCCATTCCTCCTCGTCATAGTCCATCGCGGCTTCGAGAACCGCGAGAATCTGCTCCGGCGTGCCCGCTTTCAGTTCCGCGCCGTTCATGACCAGCTTGAACTCTATCTCCATGTAGTTAGGCCGGTGATTCCAGGCCCAGCGCGGCTGGCTCGAGAACGAACCTTTGAGTACGGCGACGACGACCGGCACCTTGAGCAGCTTGAGGAGCTTGGCCGTGGACGGGATGATGGCCTGGGTGTGGCCGTCCCAGCTCGCCTGTCCTTCGGCGAACAGGCCAACGACTCCGCCGCGCTTGCGTATTACCTCGACTATCCAGCCTATCGTCTCCAGGTCCGGGATCGCCTTGGACTTGGGTATCGACCCGACGAGCCCCAGGAGCATCCGC
>PGXR01000266.1 GCA_002839245.1 Spirochaetae bacterium HGW-Spirochaetae-7
CCGCCGACATCATGCTCGACGCCGGGACCGGCCAGACGCTTTTCGTGCGCGAGACCGTCGACGAGACCTACGTCTATGCCGGCGGAGCATCCGTCAGGCTCAAGGGCTTCATCCTTCATTTCCACCACGGCAGCCTTCCCGTCGACCGCCAACGCATAGCCGCTCTCCTTCAGCCGCCTGTTTCCGGCGGCTCTCCGGCCGCAGGCGTGCCAGTCGCAGGCGTGCCAGTCGCAGGCACTCCAGCCGTCGCCGTTGGCCCTGCCGTCGGGAACGAGCCTGTCTCTGTTGGCCCTGTGGCCGGTAGCGGCGCCGGTCCCGCCGCCGGAAGCGATGCGGCATCCATCCCTGCCGCCGGGCCGGCGGCGATTGCGCCCCCCGTGGCAGGAGCTGCCTTCGAAATGGCCACGGGCGAGCGCGGAGTCGTCTTGCTCCTCTATGACCTGCGCTTCGTCGCCGACGGCGACGAGCTCCTGGCAGGCGAACGGGGCAGGCTCGACGCGATAGCCGACGCACTGAAGAGGATTCCTGACAGGACATTCCTCGTCGAGGGGCATACCGCCGACCTGGGCCGACCTGCCGGGCAGTACGAGCTGTCAGAAAGGCGGGCCAGGCGAATCGTCAACGAGTTGGTGGCCAGGGGCATACCTGCCGGCCGTTTCATCTACCGCGGACTCGGAGCCGACAAGCCCCTGGCTCCCAACGACACCGAAACTAACCGCGCCCGGAATCGCCGCGTCGAGATTACCGTTCTTGACTGAAAGAGCTACAGCCGGCTCTGCAGCGCCTCAATTTTCCTTGATAACGGAGCCACATGAAGCTACAGTGAGCGGATGCAGACTCGAGACTACATCATCAACCTGGAACGATCGCCTTTGGGGGTCGTCATGGCGGCGATCGCCGTCGGGACGGGAATCGCCGTAGCATTGGCCTCCAGTTTCATGGCGGGCGCTGCCCTGGCGGTCGTGGTCCTCGTCGGCCTGAACGTAACCGCGACGCTTACCGGGCTCGGACCGCGCGCCGCGACCGCGGAATACGAGCGGCTCAACTGGGCGATAGCCAGGCGACGCCTCGACCTTGCCAAGGCAAGCCGGGACAGGCTGGCGTCGCTGCGGGTTCCCGACCAGGAGCTGAAGGCCCTGCTCGAGCTGGCCGCCGTGCGCGGGTCGGCCTACCTTTCCGCCTGCCTCGCGGCACGGTCGCGCGACCCGCGCGCCGAGGATGCGCTCTCCGACTGCGTGTCGCTCGCCGACATCTATCTCAAGGAACTCGACGGCGCGTCTACCGAGCGCCGCTACGGCCTTGATGACGCCGACCCCTTTGCGGCGGCTAAAGAGCGCACCCTCGCGGCCCTGCGTGACAGGATAGCCGTCGTCGAGCTGGCCGTGCGCAACCTGACTGGTGGCCTGTCGCCGGCAGACGCCATGGAAATCAAGGAGACCCTATGATGCGGAGCCGTTTCGCACGGACAGGCAGGACGACCAGGTTCAAGCCAAGCCTGGGCGTGCTTATGCTCGTCCTGGCATCGACCGCCGTCGGCACGTCCTGGGCATTGACGAGCGACCTCGTCTCTTCGGAGACGACAGTCGTGCTCAGGCCGGACGGCAAGGCCGACGTGTATTACGTGGTCGAGTGGAACGTGACCGGCGGCGACATGAGCGGCTTCTATTTCCAGGGGGAGGCCTTCAAGCCGGTATGGAACCTGGATCGTTGCTGGGCCGACCTGCCGGGAGGCGTCAGGCAACCTCTGCTCGTCAAGGACCTTGGAAACGGCAGGTACGACGTGATCCTGTCCGCCGGCAGACGCTTTTCAGGGCGCGCCTACTATTCCATGAACTACGCGGGCGATTTCGCCGCCGCCGGCCTCGTCGGCACGACGACCAGCCCGGAACACGGGGACCTCGTGTACTTCGACTGGGCGCCGGTCGAGTGGGACGAAGTGCTTGAATACCGGGCGGTGCGGCTGGTGCTGCCTGTGCGTGTTTCAGGCGAGAAGCTTTCCGAGGCCGAGCGCGCCGCAATCCCTATGCTCACCGAGGAATGGGTCAACGCTGAAAACAGGATAGACTACTACGGCTCCCCGGGCGACGATGGCGCTTGGTACCTGACCATCCTTTTCTACCAGGAATCGCCCAGGGCCAACGCGACCCAGCGCCTCGGCCTCTATTTCCCGGCGGGCTACCTGCCCTTGAGCGCCGGCCTGGGCTCCCGCGACGCCACCGCGGTGGATGCCGGCGTTCAGGGCGACGGCGCCGCCTACGCCGAGGCAGAAAGGACGACCTTCAGGGACTCGCCCGTAGCGGCCCTCATCGTTTTCGCTCTTGTCATCGCGGCGGCGCTGCTTTTGTACGCAAGGCGGGTCAAGGCCTTCGCGGCCAAGGCCGAGGTCGTCGAAGGCATAGCCTGGGCGGGAGACGCATGGAACCCGCCGAAGCTGTTCGCCGGCACATACCAGGTTCCGGGAAAGGTGCCCGAAAATCTCCACCCCGTGGAAGCGGCCCTCCTCCTGGAACTGGCCCTGCCGCGCATCGCGGCCATAATGGTCGACGGCCTGGAGGCGCAGGGCCTGGTCGCCGTCGACCGCGAGGATCCGCTCAAGTTGCGCTTCCTGTCGGCGCATACGGCGAATGACGAAATCGAGGAGTCATTCCTCGCGTCCTTCGACGCGGAAGGCAACGTGCTGCCAGGACTCCTGGCTGACTTTTTCGAGGGAGCCATCAAGAGGCTCCAGGAGAAGATATGGGACTGCGACCTTGAGGCCACCAAGGCATTCTACCGCAGGAAGATACTCGAGGCGCAGGCGACGGCCGAAGAGGTCGACGGCTGGGACGAGACGCGCAGGCGCGGCTACTACCGCTCCAACGCGGCGTGGATGTACTGGAGGAGCTACGCCATCGTCGGCTCGAGGACTGACAGGCTTGCCGCCATCCGCCTTCCTGAGGGCATGTCAGCGGGTTATGCCGATTTCATGCGCTCCGCGGTCTGCTATTCCGGCTGCTTCACGCCGGCAAGCTCCGGAACGGTCGACGCGTGCTACTCGGCCTGCCACAACG
>PGXR01000267.1 GCA_002839245.1 Spirochaetae bacterium HGW-Spirochaetae-7
CCGCCGGCGACGACCAGGTCGAAGGCGAAGAAGGCGATTCGGACGACGACGACGAATCATCCGATGAAACCGATTCAGCAGTCGGCGACGCATCCCCTCCCGAAGCCTGACGACTCGAACTATCTGCCTTATTTCAGCGCCCGCTCGAGTTCGGCCGTATTGAAGCCTATGATGATGCGTCCGTTCACATCGGTGACCGGCACGCCCATCTGGCCGGACTTGCGGACCATTTCCGCCGCTCTTCGTTGATCCGAGGCGACATTGAAGTCGTCGAACCTGACGTTCCGTGCCTTGAGCCAGTCCTTGACCAGCTTGCAGTATGAGCAGCTAGGCGTCGAGTATACCGCTACAGCCATCATGAACCTCCTAATATAGTAAATACTATATGTATAATACCAACAGCCTCATTCCTGGTCAAGCGACCGTGCCTCGCGCGGCGTTGCTCCCATATGGAACGTCGGTTCTCCGTGTCTTCCGCGCGCATCGTCATGCTTTCCTGCGCGCTGTCGCTGGCAGCCGCGGGGATGGCTGCCGCCCAGGCTTCGGGCAATGCCTCGCCTTCGCTTGACGTCTCGATGCTCGCGTCGAGCGCGGAAGGCGCGGAGGCGAACGTACGCCTGGCGGCAGCCGGAGCGGAACTGCGGCTGTGGGCCGGCGACACCTCGGCTGAGCTTTCCGCGGGCCTGGCTCTTCCGGGTGTCCGCCTCGGCGCAACGAAACTCTCGGGACTCGCCGCCTTTCTTTACAGGCCCGCAGCGGCGGATCCCCTGCTTCTCGGCGCAGATGGCGCGCCGCTCAGGCTCGACAACCCGGAAAGCGCGAGCTGGCTCGGGGCGTCGCTTGGCGAGGACTTCGGGTTATTTGCCATCGCTCCACGCGCTGATGCCGGGCGAACGGCGTACGGCGCATGGCTTTCACCGCGCGGCGGCAAGGGCCAGGCCATGCTGGTGGCTACCCGCGAGCCCGCTCAAGAAGGCGGGCCGTCGTGGTACGATCCGCCCGTCCCCGCCGCAACACGATTCTGGTCCGCTTTCGCCGTCGGCGCGGGCGGCAAGGCCTGGGCTATAGCGGGGGCGGGGGCCGCTGGGACGGGATTCCCCGGACCCGACGTGGGGGCCTGCAGGCTGGAGGCTCGCGCCTCGGCCGGATCGTTCCGCGGCGAGTTCGAAGCTTCCGCGGCCAGCGCTTCGTGGCGCGCGCCAGACGGCAAGGACGCGCCGGCTCTCAGGCTCGACGCCGAACTACGCTGGTCGAGGCGGGGTGTGACCGCGACGGGAGGCTACCGCCTCGTGGTTGACGACCTGGCGGAGCAGGAAGCCGCGAAGTCGACTGCCAGGGCGTCGTTCGCGGCTGCGGGAAGACTTGGCCAGGCCAAGTCGAGCGCTTCGGTATTGACCGGGCCAGACGGCGGGTTGCCATCGGTTGAGCTGAACACCGGGCTTCGGCCTGGCTTGCTGCCGTGGCTGACACTGTCCAGTTCATGGCGGGCGGCGGGCGGGGAGGCGCAGCGCCTCGACTTGTTTGCTTCGATCGATGCTGGCGGCGCGGTTCGCTTCTGTTTCGACGCGGGACTTCGGCTCGTGCCCGAAGGCCGCCGGTTCAAGGGCTCTTTCATCACGGCGATGATGCTGGGTCGAGTCGGAGTCGAGGCGGGCGTCCGTACCGGCGGGTGGGTCGAGCCGGTGGCAATCTCTCCGGGTGGGCTCGATTGCTTCCTGGGCCTACGTGCCCGCCTTCGCTGAGCCGGCACGGGGAATGCCTTTCGCCTGGAAAAGGCTTTCGGCTTTACCGACCCTGTATAATGTATTACTGTGGATCTCATCGGAGGAACCCGGGATGATGATGAACCTACGGAAAGCCGCCTTCGTTGTGGTGGATGTGCAGAACGATTTCTGCCCCGGCGGAGCTCTCGCCGTTTCCGGAGGCGACGAGGTCGTTCCCGTGGTCAATGCTCTGGCAAGGATGTTCGACGTGTGCATAGCGACGCAGGACTGGCATCCGGCAGGCCATGTCTCATTCGCGTCAGCCCATCCGGGAGCAAGGCCCTTCGACGCGGCACGGATCGACGACAGGGTTGTGACGCTCTGGCCGGATCATTGCATCCAGGGCAACGCTGGAGCGGATTTTCATCCCGGCCTCGAGCTGGCGCCGTATCGGCTGATACTGCGCAAGGGCTTCAGGCTCGGGCTCGACAGCTATTCGGCCCTGTTCGAGAACGACGGATCGACGCCGACCGGGCTAGACGGGTACCTGCGCGGATTAGGAACCTCGAGCGTGGTCTTCGCCGGGCTCGCCCTCGACTACTGCGTCTACTACAGCGCACTGGATGCCGCCAGGCTTGGGTACACCGTCTTTGTGGTGAGGGACGCGACGCGCGCCGTAGGTTCGCCTGACGGCTCCGTCGAACGGGCGCTTGCTGACCTTGCCTCGCGGGGCGTTGCCATCATCGATTCCGTGGAGGTCCTCCGTTGAAGAAGCCAAACCCCAGCGCCCTGTTCACCGACTTCTACGAACTTACCATGGCCCAGGGCTACTGGAAGCATGGCCTTGATACGCCTTCCGTATTCGACGTGTTTTTCCGCCGCCAGCCGTTCAAGGGCGGCTTCTCCGTATTCGCCGGCCTCGATCCGCTCCTGGAATCGCTCGAGAACCTCCGTTTTTCAGGCGAAGACCTGGCCTGGCTAGAGCGCCAGGGTTCCTTCGAGCCCGCATTCCTGCGCTTTCTGGAAAACTTCAAATTCTCCGGCGACGTGTACTCGGTCGAAGAGGGCGACATCGTCTTTCCCCAGGAGCCGCTCCTGCGCATCCACGCGGGCCTCATCGAGGCGCAGCTAATCGAGGGCCTGGTGCTCAACACCATCAACTTCCAGAGCCTGATAGCGACAAAAAGCGCGCGTGTCGTGATGGCGGCCAAGGGCAGGCAGGTGATGGAATTCGGGCTGAGGCGAGCGCAAGGGCGCGACGGTGCGATGTCCGCGTCACGGGCTGCCTACCTGGGCGGCGCGT
>PGXR01000268.1 GCA_002839245.1 Spirochaetae bacterium HGW-Spirochaetae-7
CCCCGTACCCGCGCGCGGCCCTTGCGCCGGCGATTGCTGACAGGAAGCGGTCGTAGTAGCCCTTGCCGCGGCCAAGCCTGCCGCCCGTACGGTCGAAAGCGAGGCCCGGGACGAGCGCAAGCGTCGGTGTCCCCGCGATGTCGTCGAACGAAAGCTTCCGTATCGTTTCAGGCGGCGCGGGTATGTCCCAGCGGTCGCGGGGCCAGTCCCGCCAGTCCGCGGTCAGCTCGACGAAGGCGATGTCCGCGCCATCGATACGCGGCACGGCCACGCGCTTCCCGTCTGCCATCGCAGCTTCGATCACGGGACGCGTGTCAATTTCCGTGGGCATCGACAGGAAAGCCAGCACGAGAGAGGCTCCACGGTACGCTTCGTTCCCGGTGACTATGGACGCGGCCCTGGCTGCCGACTGGCTTCGAAGCGCGGGCGACAATGCCGCGAGCTTCGCCATGGCGGCCTTGCGCATGGCGGCCTTCGCGGCAGCGAGTTCCTGGTCGTATTCAGTTCCTGCCCGGGCCACGGCGGCTCAGTCTCTGTCCCCGGAGGGCGACCGGCTATTCGTTGCTTCCCTGTCGTGCTCGTCGATGTCCTTGGCGTCCCATGGGTAGCAGACCCACTTGTCCTCGATATCGAGTCCGGAGAGGTACATCGATACCGCGGGCGGCATCGCGCCCCGCTTTTCCTTGAGCTTGTTGTGGAGCACTGCCACCGCTATCGACGCCGGGTGGTGCGACATCAGTTCCCTGACGCAGTACTCGAGAGTCACGCGCGAATCGTCGACCTCGTCGACGAGCAGTATGCGCTTGCCCCTGAGCTCCCGTTCAGCTTCCTCAATCCATTGCACCTTGCGCGGGTTGTCCGTCGGCTGGTTGTTCTGGTCATAGTAGGCGATGCCTACCGCAAGTATTGGCCTGTTGATGAAGGTACGGAGCATTCTCGCCGGGATGAAGCCGCCCGAGCCTATGGCGACGATGACGTCGGTTTCATATCCTCCCGCGACGATGTGGTCAGCGAGATCGCGCACCGTGCGGTGGATGTCCTGGTAGGTGAATCGGTACTTGTCCATGACCGATCATACGCGTGCGACGCCGGGAGCGCAAGCGTCGGCGCGCGCGGCGTCGGACCGTCGTTCCAGGGCCAGGTGGACGGCACCGTACGCCCCGTCGTAAATGCCTGCCCGCGCGTTCCGCAGGATGTTGCCGCAGTACATCTCGATAAGGTCGTCTTCCTCTATGAGGAGCCGCAGGACCTGCCTGAGGCTCGCGTCAGACGCGGTCTCTATCGTGCCGTCGCCTAGCTCCGAACCGCGTATCGCGCCCCAGACCTCGTGCTTGCCGACGTGCTGGATGAACAGCTTGGGCACCGGGTAGACTGAAAGTTCGCTGGGCTTGGTGATCATCACGTCGACGACGCGCATCAGGACGTTGGTCGTGTATACCGCCGCGAAGAACGTCTTGTGGAGGAACACGTGGACGCCCTTGACGGGGCCCGTACGAATCTCCTCGGTGAAGGCCTTCGTGCCATCCCAGTCCTGGTGCAGCTCCCAGGGGATGCCGTCAGCGTCCAGCCAGGCGCGCAGCTCGGCCCAGCGGCCGGCGTGGTCCCCCATGTTGATGAGCAGCGATACCTTGCCGTTCTCCAGCGCGCCTTTGCAGGCGTGGGCGATGTCGGCGAACCGTCTGGCCTGCGCGCCGGCGCCGCCCATGGTCAGGAGGAAGCGCCTCGTCTCCTTGTCGCGGAGGCGCTTGAGCCTGGCCGCGCAGTCGCCTTCGACGGCGGATATTATCTCATGGTCGACATAGTGGCCCACGTAACGGATGTCCTCTTTCGGCAGGGCGTGGAACAGTTCCTCGCCGCCGCCCATGTCGCGCAACGTACGGTAACCCATGTACAGCGACGGGGCCTGCACGGTATGCACCGCGCCTTCGACCAGGTGGAATGCCAGCGGGTAATTGTCGGGGATCAGTGCGACGACGCTGTCCAACCCCGCCCTGACGGCGGCCTGGCCCGTCCAGGGGTGCGTCGACATGAACGGGATGTCCTTGGGCAGGTCACGGAGGATGGGCTCGAAGATCCTCGACAGCGCGCGGTCCCTGGACGTGTACGACAGCCTTTTCGCGGTCTCGGAGGTGACCCTGTCCCAGACGTAGCGGTCGAAAAGCCGGGATTTCTGCGATAGCCTGGAGCCGAGGTTGTACAGGTCTTCGAGGTACTTGATGGTCTTGCTGGCCGCGCTGTCGGGGAACGACATCAGGTCCAGCCAATAGGGGGTCAGTCCCATCGACCTGGCGGCCGATGCGATGGCGAGCCCGATGCGGTAATGGCCGAATCCCATCCTGATGGTGCCAAGCACGATGCCGTGCCCGTCGTCGAGTCCCCGGGGCTTGTCGGCAGCCGGGCCTTCCTCGAGCTTCATGACCCCGAACGCTTCGTGCGCGCCTTCCATCGGTGTCGCGACCAGCCGGGGATAAACGGAAGGATCGAACGAAAACCGCCTGGCCATGGCCTTGAAGGTGCGCTCCGCACGCTTGAGCGAACGTACTGGCAAGGCATTCCCGAAAATCCGGCTCTCGTCCATCTTCTGACCCCCATGCAAGATTGCTTGGTATCGACTATATACTCACTGCGCGATAAAGCAAGGGAGATGTGATAAAAGGAGCCTGTAGTACGGCTCAGATGGCATTGAATAAATATTCATCGAGATTGTATAATTGTATCTACTTGACGGAACCCACAAGGTAGCGTCAGGTACATAGGATCATTGTAACAGGAGGAACCATGAAGTTCAGAAACATTGCGGGAACCGTAGCGATCGCGCTCGCCCTCGCATCGTGCGGCGGGGCGGCCAAGCAGGCCAACGTCATCAAGGTAGGCTGGTTTGGCGCGCTGACCGGCGACCAGGCCGTCTGGGGCAACAACGAATTCAACACCGTCAAGATGTTGTTCGAAGAGA